>NZ_JBKQOT010000812.1:0-3489 GCF_052145395.1 Roseiarcus sp. | reverse complement strand
GCTTACGGGCGATTCCAAATAAGAATTTTTCTCCTCGCTCTGTGAGCTCGTCCGCGGCTGTCTCGTCAGGGCATGGCCTCGATCCAGCATTGGGCAAAGGTAGCATGACTTCTGATTTTTGCAAAGATATTTCTGAAAATCGGCTTTTCGGGTTCCGGGCGCGACTCCGGAGACTCCTTCAAAGCGCGCGCCCTTCTCTACAGTCAAAACCCAATTGGCCCCTTACCCCGCTGACCGGTTTGGGGGATTGCCGCCGAGCAAAGACGACGCAGCGCCGCATTGCGCTAAACAGTGGCCGTTCTCCACGGAGGCTTTCGCGCCGCTTGCATGCTTCTCAAGCCGGGTTGCTTCGGTGATGGCGCCACGTGCGTCCGTTCAGCTGCCGAAAATGACCCGCCGGAAGCGCCCTTGGGCGACGGCAAAATAGACCGCGCCGATGATGAGCATCGCCACGAGCGGTCGCCACACGAGGGTGATGTCGGCGCCGCGGAACAGCACCGCCTGGGAGAAGGCGACGAAATGCGGCGTCGGGCTGATCGTCTGCACGACGTATTGCAGCCAGACCGGCATGCTCTCCATCGGCGTGCTGCTGCCCGAAAGCAGTTGGGTGACCATCAGAACCGGTATTGCGAGCAATCCGAACTGCCCCATGGTGGTGGCCAGCGTGCCGAGCATGATGCCGAGCGCCGCCACGACGAGGGCGTAAATCGCCGCGCCGAGCAAGAACAGAAGCAGAGACCCGTTGATCGGCGAGCCGATCCACCAGTGCACAACGAACTGGAGCGACAGCATCGCCGCCACGAGGATGACGAGGCCGTTGGCGAGCATCTTCGCCAGCATGATTTCGGTCGGCACGACCGGCATGACCAGGAGATGCTCGACGGTGCCCTGCTCGCGCTCGCGAATGAGCGCGGCGCCCGTCAGAATGACGGTCAGCATCGTGATCTGGTTGATGACCTGAGTCATCGCCGAGAACCACGCCGTTTTGAGGTTCGGATTGAAGGCCGCGCGCACGACGAGATTGATCGGCGTGCCAGTCGAGTCTTCGCGGCCGGAGATGAAGCGCTGGATCTCGTTGGCGATGGCGGTGCGGAGAGAGCTCGCGCCGTTACCTGCCTGGGCCACCGCCGTCGCGTCGACATTGATCTGGATCCCGGTCTTCCGCTGGGCGCGAATGTCAGCCTCGAAATTCGGCGGGATCTCGACGACGAACAGGAGCTTGCCCTGGTCCATCATCGGATCGATATCCGACGCCGTGATCTGCACGGGCGGCTGGAAGGTGGGGCGCCTAAGCCCCTCGGCGATGCGCCTCGACAGGTCCGAGCCGTCCTCATCGACGATGCCGACCGAGAGATTGGTCGCCTCGGTCACCGCGCCGGTTGCGACTGTGTTGACCGAAATACTGAAGGAGTAGATGAGGAGGATCAGCATAACCGGGTCCGCCCGGATGCTTCTCAGCTCCTTGATCACCAGATGGAAGATATTCGCGACGTGATCGGCGAGGGTCAGCGGCCCGGCTTCGGCGAGACGCGGCGTCGGAGGGGAGGGATTAGCCGCCATCTCACGCCTCCTGCTTGCGCAGCAAGATCAGCGAAAGGATCATGAACACCAGCGCGATGACGGCGATCGCGGCGATATTTGGCCAGAGGTCGGCCATGCCGAGCGCCTTGGCGAACACGCCAACGGAAACCTGCTGATACCACGAGGAGGGGAAGGACAGACCGATGATCCTCGCTCCGCCCGAGAGCGATGAAACGGGCGCGAGCATTCCCGAGAAATTGACCGCCGGCACGACCGAGAGGATTGTCGTTGCGAACACGGCCGCGACTTGCGTGCGGGTGAAAGACGAGATGAGCTCGCCAAAGCCGGTCGTCGAAATGACGTAGACGAAAGTCCCGAGAAGCAGGACGAGGAACGGACCCTTGACCGGCACATGGAAGACGAAAAGCGCGATCAGGAGCAGGGCGAAAAAATTGATCATCGCCACGGCGACGTAAGGCAATTGCTTGCCAATGAGGAACTCGAACCGGGTGATCGGCGTCGACCGGAAATTGGCGATCGATCCGGTCTCCTTCTCGCGCACGATAGCGATCGCAGACATGATCGCAGGGATCAGGCACAGCATCAGCATGAAAATGCTCGGCACCATCGCGTTGACGCTCAAGAACGCCTGGTTGTAGCGGAACCGTGTCTCGATGTTGTTTTCGTCCCACGCGTTGGGCGTACCCGGACGATGTACTTCGCGCTGAAGCTCTTCGCCCTGCTTCCTGACCACGCCACTGACGTAGTTCTTCGCCGTCTCGCCGCGGAACGTCATAGCGCCGTCCACCGTCGCGTCGACCTCCGGCTTGCGACCATTCAGGAGATCGCGGCCAAAGCCGGGCGGCGCCTCGACCACGATCTGCGTATTGCCGCTCTTGAGCCGCCGCTCTGCTTCTTCGGCCGACTTGATCGGCGGCTGCATGGAAAAATAGCGGGATCCTTCGAAGCCCTGCAGCAGTTCGCGGCTTTGCGGCGTATCGTCCTGATCGAACGACGCCATCGCGAGATTTTCGATGTCGAAGGAAATGCCGTAGCCGAACGCCAGCATCAGAATGACCGGACCGACGGCGGCAAAGGCTAGGCGGATTGGATCGCGCAACAGTTCCACCGTCTCGCGCCGGGCGTAGGCCCAAAGCCGCCCGGGATTGAAACGCTTCGGAGGTGCAAGCGCTTCCGCCTCGGCCTCTGCGGCGGCGGCCGGCGCCAGTTCGAGCGTCTTGCTTCTGTCGATGCCGGCAGCCTCGGCGAGATAGCCGACGAAGCAGTCTTCGAGCGAACTGCTGCCGCGCTGCTTGACGAGGTCGCGCGGCGCGCCGACCGCGAGCACACGGCCCGCATGCATGAGCGAAATGCGGTCGCAGCGGTCCGCCTCGTTCATGAAGTGCGTGGTGACAAAGATCGTCACCCCCTCGTCGCGCGAGAGATCGATCAACGTCCGCCAGAACGAATCACGCGCGATGGGGTCGACGCCCGACGTCGGCTCGTCGAGGATGAGAATAGAGGGTTCGTGCAGCACCGCCACGGCGAGTTGGAGCCGCTGCTTCATCCCGAGCGGCAGGCTGTCGGGGCGCGAATTGACGACCGACTTCAGGTCGTAGCGCTCGAGCAGCTCCTCGATCCGGCCTGCGACCTTTTCCGGCGGCAGGTGATAGAGCTGGGCGTGGAGTTCGAGGTTTTGGGCGATCGTCAACTCGCCATAGAGCGAGAAGGCCTGGGTCATGTAGCCGACGTTGCGCCGCGCCTGCATGTCGTTCGAGCCCATCGGCTCGCCGAACAGCTTGCAGGCGCCGCTGCTCGCCGGCAGGAAGCCGACGAGCATCTTCATGGTCGTCGACTTGCCGCAGCCATTGGAGCCGAGGAAGCCAAAGATCTCGCCACGGGGGATTCTGAAACTGACGTGATCGACCGCGACGAAATCGCCGAACTGCCGCGTCAGCCCCTCGGCCT
>NZ_JBKQOT010000811.1:0-10853 GCF_052145395.1 Roseiarcus sp. | reverse complement strand
CAGCAGCGCCAGCAATTCAGCGCGCTGGCGAGGCGAAAGAAACCCGCCGCGAATCATGCCTCCAGCCGAATCCGAAAACCCTTCCGACGCAAGCCCCTTTTCGCCCCCTCAATGAGTCCGGGTATAGCCGAGATAAACCAGCCTCGCAGAAAGCGCGCGTTTTCACTGACTACCTCGAGCAAGCGATTACACAATCCCGGATTTCCTCTCTCGACCCACAGGCCGGAATCGCGCGATTGCGATGCACCCTTCGCATCGCCGCGGACGGCCGCGATTGGCGCTTTGCTTCGGTGCCGGCGCCGACCAGGAAAGCGCGCTTCGGTCGGTTCCGGCGCTCCCCCGCCGTGCTAAACGGGGGCGGCAAATGCCACACTGTTGCCGCTAAAGGCCGCCGATGTCGTTCCTCGCGCTCGAGCGCGTTCGCAAATCCTTCGGCGGTCCGGCCGTGGTCGAGGACTTCAGCCTCGCCGTCGAGCGCGGCGAGCTCATCGCCTTCTTAGGCCCCAGCGGCTGCGGCAAGACCACGGTCTTGCGCATGATCGCCGGGTTCGAGACGCCGTCGGCGGGCCTGATCCGCATCGGCGGGCGCGACGTCACGCATCTCTCCGCCAACCGGCGCGCGATCGGCATGGTGTTTCAGGCCTATGCGCTGTTCCCCAACATGACCGTCGAGCGCAACATCGGCTTCGGCCTCAAGGTCGCCGGGAAACCCAAGGCCGAGATCGCCGCCCGGGTCACAGAAATGCTGGCGCTGATCAAGCTGCCCGACCTCGCGCGCCGCTATCCGCACCAGTTGTCGGGCGGCCAGCAGCAGCGCGTGTCGCTCGCACGCGCGCTCGCGCCCAATCCGCAGATCCTGCTGCTCGACGAGCCGCTCTCGGCGCTCGACGCGCGCATCCGCGTGAGCCTTCGGGAAGAAATCCGCGCCCTGCAGCGCAAGGTCGGCGTCACCACGATCTTCGTCACCCACGACCAGGAGGAGGCGCTCTCGATCTCCGACCGCGTCGTGGTGATGAACGACGGGGCGATCGAGCAGGTCGGAACCCCCTCCGACATCTACAACCGCCCCAAAACCCGGTTCGTCGCCTCGTTCGTCGGCACGCTCAACACGCTCGAGGGGATTATCGCCGACCCTGCCGAAGGCGCCATCCGCGTCGGGGACGCGATTCTGTTCGCGTCCGCCCCGATCGAGGACGCCAAGGCCGGCGAGGCGCGCACGCTGGCGCTTCGGCCCGAGGCGCTGAGGTTCGGCCGGACGGGCGACGGCGCAAACGCTCTCGCCGTCGTGGTCGAGGACATGAGCTTCCTCGGCGCCGTGGCGCGCCTAAGAGTCCGGCTCGACGGCAAACCCCTGCTGGTCGACGTTTTCAACGCCGCAGGCCTCGCCCTGCCGCAGCCGGGCGAGACGGTCGAGATCGCCTTCCGCCGCGAGGATTTGATTGTGTTGGACGAGGCTTGAGGTATCGGTTGCGGTTTTTGCGCGGTGCCGCCCCCGCCACCGCGCGCGGCGCACCCCCTCCACCGCGCGTCGCGCGGTCCCCCTCCCCCATTCCGATTTCGCTTCATGGGGGAGGAGAGGCGTCGGCGCCTTTTTCCTCCCCCGCGCGTCAGCGCGGGGGAGGGGGACTATGCGAAGCATGGTGGAGGGGGGGCGCTCTTTGGCAGTCGCCAGCCAAATCACCGAGAACTCTGGACTCGTTGAAAACGCGGGATTTTTGGGCAAAACTGCAAGCGGCAGGAATGGCGGCATAGGAGGCGCGCCCCATGGAACACCAGCAACTTTTCCACGCCAGAAGCGGCGATATCCTGATCGAGGGTGAAACGGCCGTTCTGGCGTTTTTGACGGCGCTCGACGGTCAGCCAAACGTGTCTGTTGCGATGAACCTCGACGTCTTGGAACGGCTGCTGTCGCGGATAGAGCGCGCGCTGGCCGCTCGGTCTGAATCCCCGTAAGGAGTGAGGAATTGCTCGGTAAAAGGCTTCCGATGCGGATTCTGGCTGGGTCCGCGTTGTTCCTCGCTTGCCGAGCAGAGGCGTCTGCGAACGTCCCTTGCGGCGTTTTCGGCGGCCCTCAAGGTTGTCCCAATCCGATCGTGCAAGGTGAGGTCGATCGCCAATGGGTTGGGCTCACCTATCATTTCGACGGGACAAATGGCGGCCCGGACAGCCTTGCGGTCGTGACGGTCGGATTTGGCGGGAACGGAGCGCTGACGACCGCGCTCGACCCGATCAAGCCCGAAGGGCGCGATGGGGACAGGATGTTCGCTGAATTCGTGAACGGGAAGTTGTGGGTCAGGAACGCCGTCTACCTGCCGGGCGAGGCGCATTGCTGCTATTCGCATATCGTCGTGCGGCAGTTTGGTTTTCACGACAAGCGGCTGCAGGTTGAGGAAACCGCCTCCATGCCGACGGCTGCGACGCAGGCAGAGATCGGCGAAGCGCTCGCCCGCGGTCCCCACCCGTGAGCGCCTCGCGCGCCCGCTGCAAGGTCTTCGGAAAAACCGCAGTCCGTGCTAGAGTTCACGAAGTCGGAGCGGTGCTGGAACCGAAGGCGCAAGCATGAGAAAGATTATTACGAAACTGTTTTTTTGGCGGACCAAAGCCCGGGCCCGAAACTTTTCGCCAAAGGCCGCCGCAAATCCTTGAAATCGCTCAATTCACGGGTGAATAAGGGGCTCGTTTCGGGGTCCGAAAGCGGGTCGAACGCATGCCGAATGCGGCCCGAACGCCTGCCGGACGGCGCCGAACGCACTCAGCGCGCCTTCTCCCAAGCCCCGTCCTCGCCCTCGCGCCAGTAGCTGAGGGCAAAACCTTGTTCTTTGAGGCGCTTCCATTCGCGCCGCGCCTCGCCAATCGCGTCCTCGTTGCGGCCGTCGAACAGCCGGATCGCGAGGTCGAAGGCGGCGTCGTCCGCGCCCGTCTCGGCGCCCGCCAGAATCACCAGCGCGGTCGCCCGGTTGGGGTTTTCGACCTTGTCCGTGAGGAAAACCGGCTGGGTCATGGGATCGCCGTCCCCGGCCGCGCCGTGGGGCAGAAAGCTCGCGTCGTCAAAGGTCCACAGACGGTCGTTGAGCGCCTCGACGACCTCGGCCGACGGCGCCCGCACAACGATCCGCCTGCCCTCCGCGACCATGCGCGCCAGAAGCTCGGGCAAGGCCTGGTCGGCCCGACGGCGCTCGAGATGATGGAAGCGGAACTCGCCCATCGGCGCCCCGGGGCCCTATTCGCCCGCCGGACCGACGATCACGAAGGTGCGGTCGGAATCGGTCGCCATCAGGCCGAGCGAGACGTTGCCCGGCTCGTGCTCCTCGGTCTTGCCGGCGACGTAGACGTCCCCGCGCTCCCGGGAGGCGTTGAGGAACTCGTGCGCGTCCGCGCTCATGCCCTTGAGCACGCCGCGGCTTTTCGACGCATCCCAGCCGAGCGCGGCCTTCAGCGCGACGGACTGGAAGCGTTCGAAATTGGTCGACGTGCGCGCGTTGGATGGTTCGCTGACGCGCGCCTCGAACCGGACGAATTCGTCGCCGCGGCAGCTGAGCGTGGCGTCGACGTCCACCTTGGTCGTCACGTCGTAGACATTGGCGTCCGACCGGGTCCGGGAGACGACGATCGCGCGCGAGAACTCGACGCCCATGTCGCTCGCGCCCATCCTGAGGGCCTGGGTGAAGGCGTCGCAGCTCGCGATCGCCCACGCCGGTTCCGCTCCCGCGCTCCATCCGAGGAACGCGAGCGCCACAACCGTCACATGAAGCCGCATCCTGATCTCCCAGCCCCTCGTCCCGGCGATCCTAGTCCTCGTAGGAGTCGGCGATAAGACGATTCAATAGCCTGACGCCCCAGCCCGAACCCCACGACGGATTGATGTCCGAGGATGGCGAACCCATGGCGACGCCGGCCACGTCGATATGCGCCCACGGCGTATCCTTAACAAACCGTTGCAGGAACTGGGCCGCGGTGATCGACCCGCCGTGCCGGCCGCCGGTGTTCTTCATGTCGGCAAACTTGGAGTCGATCAGCTTGTCGTAGGCTTGCGCGAGCGGCATGCGCCAGACCTTCTCCCCCGTCGCCTCGCCCGCGGCGGCGAGGTGTTGCGCCAGTTCGTCGTTGTTGGAGAAGAGCCCGGCGTACTCGTGCCCGAGCGCGACCATGATCGCGCCGGTCAGAGTGGCGAGGTCGATCATCAGACGCGGCTTGAAGGTCTCCTGCGCGTACCAGAGCGCGTCGGAGAGCACCAGCCGCCCCTCGGCGTCGGTGTTAATGATCTCGATCGTCTGCCCGGACATACTGGCGATGATGTCGCCCGGGCGGATGGCGTCGCCGTCGGGCATGTTCTCGACGAGGCCGATGACCCCGATGACGTTGGCCTTGGCCTTGCGGCTCGCGAGCGCATGGAGAAGGCCGACCACGCAGGCCGCGCCGCCCATGTCGCCCTTCATGTCCTCCATGCCCGCTGCCGGCTTGATCGAGATGCCGCCCGAATCGAAGCACACGCCCTTGCCGATCACGACCACCGGCTTGCCGCGCTTGGCGCGCGCGCCGCTCCAGCGCATCGTGACGAGCCGGCTGTCGCGGGCCGAGCCGCGCCCCACGCTGACGAGCGCGTTCATGCCGAGCCTGGCCATCTCCTTTTCGTCGAGGACGGCGACTTCGACCCCCAGCTTTTCCAGCGCCTTGGCGCGGTCCGCGAACTCCGCCGGAAACAGTACATTCGGCGGCTCGTTCACCAGGTTGCGGGCGAGTTCCACGCCCTCGGCGACAGCAAAGCGTTCGTGCGAGGCGGCGCGCGCCGCCGCGGCGTGGCTCGAGCAGACGACGAACTCCGGCGGGGCGCCGTTCTCCTCGTCGTTCTCCTTCTTGCGCGTCTTGTACTTGTCGAACTTGTAGCCGCGCATCCTCAAGCCCAGGGCGAAATCGGCCGCCGCGGCGCCGTCCCACTGTCCCGCCGGCCCCTCGAAGGCGACGTCGACCTTCTGCGCGCCGGCCGCCTTGCCGAAGACGAACCCGCCAAGCATGACAAAATCCAGCGGAGCGTTGTCCTTGCCGGGAGCGACGCCGACGACGATGAGGCGCGACGCCTCGACGCCCGCCGGCGCGAGGATATCGAGGGCGGTGCGCTGGGCGCCCTTGAAATTCGCGGCCTTTGCGGCGGCGCGGATGAGCGGCTCGAGATCGCCGGTCTGAGCGGCGACCGCAGCGGCGAGCTTCATGTCGGCGCCGACGAAAACGACCAGCGCGCTGCCTTTAGGCGCTGTGAGCGAACCAAAGGAAATCTTGACGGCAGCGCTCATGCTCGAGGCGTTCCCATGTCCGGATGCGAATCGCTCCTTGCCGCGCGCAAGGAGCCCGAAGTTCGGAGATATCGGCCGTTTGCCGCGGCCGTCAATAAGATGCCGCGATTGACCGCCATGGAACGGGCGGGCTTCTGCCGGCGCCGGCATTGGGCGCGCCTTGCATCGGCGGCCTGACCGGAATAGGCGCTTCTGGCAAGCGACGAGGCGCGTGGCCCGCGCGCAACGAAGCGGCGGCAATGAGTCGAATTGAACGCTACGTCCTGAGAACCGCAGCGACCGCCTTCATCACCGGGCTCGTCGTGCTGACCGGCGTGATCTGGATCACGCAGGCCCTGCGCCAGATCGATCTCTTGACCAGCAAGGGACAGACGATTCTCATCTTTCTGATGATGACCGGGCTCGCGTTGCCGTCGCTGATCGCCGTCATCGCCCCAGTCGCACTGTTCGCCGGCATTCTCTACACGCTGAACAAGCTCAACGGCGACAGCGAGCTCGTCGTGATGGCGGCCGCCGGCGTCTCGCCGGCCCGCCTTCTGCGCCCGATGACGGCGCTGTCGGCCGCCGTGTTCGTCGCCGTCGCCGCGATCTACGTGCAGCTCCTGCCCTGGAGTTTCGGGGCGATCGAGAACCTCACGACGTTCGTTCGCGCCGACTTCATCTCGAATTTCGCCCGTCCCGGCGCGTTCAACGACCTGACGTTTGGCTTCGTCTTTCATTATCGCGAGCGCACGCCGGACGGCGCGTTGCGCGGCGTCTTCATGCAGGACCGGCGCGACCCGGACCATGTCTCCACCTACATCGCGGAAGCCGGAAAGACGATCGAAAAGAACGGCGCAAGCTACCTGCAGCTGAGCAAGGGCGTCCTCCTCCGCCCGCAGGCGGCCGGCGATTCAGCGATGGTGACGTTCGACGACTACACGATCGACCTTTCCCAGTTCTCTCAGGCGATCGCATCGGTGAAGCGTCCGCGGGAGCGGAGCACTGCCGAATTGATGGCGCCGAGTCCAGATGACCGCGCCGACCCTGCGATTGCGGGACACATCCGCAGCGAGCTGCTCGACCGTCTCGCAAGCCCGCTGTACGCGCTGGTCGCCGGGTTCCTCGCCTTCGCCGCGTTGGGCGAGGCCCGGACGACGCGGCAGGGCAGAGGGCTCGCCATCGGCGGCGCCATTCTCGCCTTTGTCGCCATTCGCGGGCTCGGCATCGCGGCGACCACCCTGACCGTCGGCGTCCCGTTTGCCGCGGTCTTCGTCTGGGCGATACCGATCGCCGCCAGCCTTGGCGCGCTGGCCATGATCTTCCGCCGGCGGCTGTTCCCGGCGTCGTTCCGCCGCGCCGCAGCGAGCCCGGCATGATCGGCCGGACGCTGTCGCTCTATCTCGCCAGCCGATTTGCGCGGACGGTCCTGGCGGCCTTCGGTTTCGTCTTCGCGCTGATCTACGCCGTCGATCTGGTGGAGATGCTGCGCCGATCGGGCGACGCGCCCAAGGCGACCGCGACGCTGATGGCGGCCCTCTCCTTCCTGCGGACGCCGACGGTCGCGGAGCAGGCGCTTCCGTTCGCCGTGCTATTCGGATCGATGATCGCGTTTCTCAACCTGTCCCGCAAACTCGAATTGGTGGTGGCGCGCGCGGCGGGCGTCTCGGTCTGGCAGATTCTCGCGCCGCCGATCGCTGTCATCGTGCTGATCGGCGTCGTGTCGGTCGTCGCCTACAATCCCGCTTCGGCATGGATGAAGCAGAGAAGCGACCAGATCGAAAACAGCGTCTTCGGCGGACGATCAAATCCCTGGGGCGATCTTTGGCTTCGGCAGAAGAGCGTCGACGGTCAGGCGATCGTCCATGCGCGCGGCAAGGAGGAGGACGGGACCCGGCTCAAGGACATCGAGGTGTTCAACTTCGACGACCGGGGCAATTTCGTCGAGCGGGTCGACGCCGCTTCCGCCGATCTGCACGACGGTTACTGGGCGCTGCACGACGCCAAGGTGGTCACCCCGGGTTTCGAGACTTTACCCGTTTCGACCTACCTGCTCGCGAGCAGCTTGAACCGGTCGGAGGTCGCCCAAGCGTTCGTGGCGCCGGAGACCGTGTCGTTCTGGAGCCTCCCTGGGCTTGCCAACCAGACGGCCAAGGCCGGTCTCGACCCAACGGCGTATCAGTTGAAATTTCAAGAGCTTCTGGCCCGTCCGGTTCTGCTGGCGGCCATGGTTCTCGTGGCCGCTTGCTTTTCGTTAAGATTCTTCCGAATGGGCGGCGTCGAGATCATGGTTTCCGGTGGCGTGGCCGCCGGCTTCGTGCTTTATGTCGCGACGAAAGTGATCAACGATCTCGGCGAGGCCGGCTTCATGAGCGCGGTCGCGGCGGGGTGGTCGCCGGGGCTCGTTGGGTGCTTGTTTGGCGTGTATGTTTTGCTGCACCAAGAGGACGGTTGATGGGTAGCGCCGTCAGCTCCTCCCCTAAGCGAACTCAGCGACGGCTCTCCTGGGCTCGACACGTCGCTTTGGTCGCTGTAGCGTTTGCGTTTGCGGTTCTGGCGCTCTCGATGGCGGAGACCGCTGACGCTGCGCAGGCCGCGCCTCCGGCGGCGGCCGCCGCGACCAAGCCCCCCGACAAGCTTGTTATCGACGCCGACGAGCTGATTTACGATAAGGACAAGGATACCGTGACCGCGTCGGGTTCGGTCCAGTTATTCTACCAGGGCCGCGTCCTCCAGGCCGACCGCGTCGTGTACAACCGGGCCACGAAACGCGTCTATGCCGAAGGTCACGCCAAGATGACCGACGAGCACGGGGACATCGTCTATGGGAACCGTTTCGAGCTCAGCGAGAACTTTCGCGACGGTTTCATCGACAGCGTCCAAGCGCTGACCTCCGATAAGACGCGCTTCACCTCGCCGCGGGGCGAGCGCATGAATGGCGATGTGACCGTCCTCGAGAGGGCCACATATACAGCCTGCGAGCCCTGTAAAGATCATCCCGAGCGGCCGCCGTTCTGGCAGGTCCGCGCGACGAAGATCATCGAGAACCAGGAGACCCATACGGTCTACTACGAAGGCGCCCAGATGCTCGTCTGGGGCGTGCCCGTCTTTTACATGCCGTACTTCTCCTCGCCGGACTCGACGGTGAACAAGCAGACCGGGTTGCTCGCGCCGCAGATTGTTTCGGGAGGATACCTGGGATACGGGATGAGCTTCCCATATTTCATCAATCTCGCGCCGAACTACGATCTGACGCTGATTCCGACGTACCTGTCCAAGCAGGGGTTCCTCGGGGAGGTCGACTGGCGCCAGCGGCTGGCCAACGGCCAGTACAGCATCAAGTTGACGGGCATCGACGAACAGCAGCCCAACGTCTTCCCCGCCTACCCTTACGGCGCCGGCGACCAGCGGTTGCGCGGGTCCGTCGAAACGAAGGGCAACTTTTTCCTCAATCAGGACTGGCAGTTCGGCTGGAACGGCACCTGGCTGTCGGACAAATTTTTTGCCAACGACTACAAGCTGCAGGGCATCGACTTTTCCAACTACTATTTCCAGGACATCGTCTCGTCGATCTATCTGCGCGGAGAGGCCGACCACAGCTACTTCGACCTCAGCGCGTACCACTTCGAGGGTACGACGTCGAACGACGACAACCGGACGCTTCCGCAGGCCGTCCCGGTGTTCGACTACAACCGCGTTTTCGCGGTCCCGGCCGATCGAACCTATGGGCTTGGCGGCGAGGCGACGATCGACGTCAACATCGCGAACATCACTCAGACCAACGCGGCGTTTCAATCGACCGGTTTGCAGACTTTCGACAACGCCTACCATCTCTATAACGTCTGCGAGACTGCGGTCGGCGACAAATACGTGAACACGTACTATCCTGGCGCCTGCATGCTGCGCAGCATCGCGGGCGACTACACCCGCGCATCGGGTCAGGCGTCGTGGCAGCGCAGCTACATCGACGGGATCGGGGAAGTCTGGAAGCCGTTCGTGTTTGCGCGCCTGGACGGCGAGGCGACGGAACTCAACGAAAACGGCTCGATCACTTACGCGAGCGGGCTGGGAACGAGCACGGTGGCCAATTCCAGTCAGGCGGCGTTCTTCTCCGGCGGCGACCAGGGCGCGTTCGCGCGCGGAATGGCCGGGTTGGGGCTCGAATGGCAATATCCCTTCGCGCTGACGAACGCGTGGGGCTCCCAGACGATCACGCCGATCGCGCAATTCATCGCCCGTCCGAGCGAGGTTATTCCCCGGATCCAGCCGAACGAGGACGCTCAGAGCCTCGTGTTCGACGACACGAACCTGTTCGCCTGGAACAAGTTCTCGGGCTACGATCGCATCGAGGGCGGCACGCGGCTCAATTACGGCCTGCAGTACACGGCCAATTTCGCCAACGGCGGGCACGCCAACGTCGTGGCCGGCGAATCGATCCAGGTCGCAGGGCAGAATTCGTACACGCTCTTCGACATGGCCAACACCGGCATGGACTCCGGCCTCGACAAGAAGTTCTCCAACTTCGTCGCCGGCGAGATGATCCAGCCGACCTCAGCGCCAATTTCGCTCCTGAGCAAGCAGCAGTTCGACAGCGCGACGTTCCAGCTCGACCGGTTCGACGCCATCGCCAAAGCGACGATCGGCGGCGTGACAGGCAGCCTCGACTACGCGCTCTATGCCGCGCAGCCGGCCTTGGGATGGGAGTATCCTCGCGAGGGCCTGACGGGCAACGCGTCCTACAAGTTCCTGGACCGATGGTCGATCGACGGATCGCTCGTGCTCGACATGTCGCGCCATTATTACGACATCCCCGGCCAGGAGACGCCGGTCCTCTATCCCATAGGCTATTCGTTCGGGCTCGGTTACAAGGACGAGTGCACCACCCTGACCCTCCGCTATTCCGCAAGCGTCAGCGCGCCAGCCGCTTTCGCAGAATACGCCGGCGGTCCGCTCACCTACCTTCCGGCGACGCGCAATCAAACTTTCATGTTCCAGCTCGTTCTGCGCACGCTTGGCGATATCCGGGCGAATGTCGGCCTGTAACGGGATAGGACCGGCCGGAGCTTTGTCATGATGGTCGAAAGCCCGCCGCTCGCGATGACGATGGGCGATCCGGCGGGGATCGGGCCCGAACTGGCGCTCGCCGCCTGGCGCCTGCGCGCGGCCGGCGATCCGCCTTTTTTTGTTCTTGCCGCCCCGGCTCATCTCGCCGAAGTCGCCCGACGGATCCGCTCGCCAACCCCGATCGTCGAGACGGACTTTGAGCGCGCGGCCTCCGTGATCGACCGGGGTCTCCCTGTTGTTCCGCTAAACAATGCGGTCGCGGCCGAGCCCGGACGCCCGAATGCCGCCAACGCCGCCGCAACGATCGAATCGATCGAGCGGGCGGTCCTGGCGGTGCGCGCCGGAACGGCGCGCGCAGTGGTCACCAACCCGATCGCCAAGACGACGCTCTACGAGTCGGGTTTTCGCTTTCCGGGCCACACCGAATATCTTGGCGAGCTCGCCGGCGCCTGGGGCGGCCGCCATTTCCCGGTCATGATGATCTGGTCGGAGGCCTTGGCGGTCGTGCCGGTCACCATCCAT
>NZ_JBKQOT010000810.1:0-5354 GCF_052145395.1 Roseiarcus sp. | reverse complement strand
CGCTTCAGAGAGCGCCTCGACGCAGGCGAGGCCGACGCTCCTCCCGCCGCCGGTCACGACCGCGACCCGCCCCTTCAGGTTGAAGCGATCGAGATACATCGCGCCCTCCGCACCGCCGCCGTCAGCTCATCCAATTGCCGCCGTCGACGTTGAGCGTCTGCGCCACGACATAGTCGCTGTCGGACGAGGCGAGGAACGCGGCGGCGCCGGCGTAGTCCTCCGGCAGCCCCATCCGGCCGAAGGGCACGGCCTCGCCGACCAGCCGCTTCTTCTCGCCGACCGCCCGGTGTTCGTACTTGGCGAACAGCGCGTCGACATGGTCCCACATCGGCGTGTCGACGACGCCCGGCGCGATGCCGTTGACGTTGATCCTGTACCTGATGAGGTCGAGCCCGGCCGACTGCGTGAGGCTGATCACAGCCGCCTTGGAGGCGCAATAGACCGCCACCAGCGCTTCGCCCCGCCGGCCGGCCTGCGAGGCCATGTTGATGATCTTGCCCCCCTGCCCGCGCGCGATCATGCGTCTGGCGACAGCCTGCAGGGTGAAGAACAGTCCCTTGACGTTGACCGCGAACACCCGGTCGAAGCTCGCCTCGGTCACGTCGACGATGGGCGCCATGTCGAAGATCCCAGCGTTGTTGACCAGAATGTCGATCCCGCCCCAGCGCGCGGCCACGCTCTCGACCGCCGCCTCGATCGAGGCCGCCTTCGTCACGTCGAGCGCGAGGGGGAAGGCGCGCGCGCCATGGCGCGCGGCGGTCGCCTCGGCGGCGGCGAGATCGACGTCCGCCACGGCGACCTGCGCCCCCTCGGCCGCGTAGCGGTCGACGATCGCCGCGCCGATGCCGCGCGCGCCGCCCGTCACGAGCGCGACCTTGTCCGTGAGCTTCGTCATCCTCTTCGCCTCAACGTCCCCGCCCGCGGTCCCCGCCCGCGCGATCCGTCAGCGCTTACGCCTTGCCTTCGAGATAGTCCCCGAGCGTCGCGCGCACGCCTTTGGTCCAGAGCGAGCCCAGCGCGGTCGAGAAGGCGGCGACATAGGCCGGGTTGTCCGCGAGTTCGCCGAAAATGTCGCGCATCGCGAGGAAGGCCCGGGGGTCGTCGCGCGCCGGCTTAGCCGCCGCCTGCAGACGGTCCCAGCTCGGATCGTTGGGCGGGATGACCTTGCCGCTCTCCGATTCGCCGGCGCAGTAGCGGCACCACATCGCCGAGACGAGGGCGAGGCCCTTGACGCTCGCCCCGCCCGCGAGCCGGTCGCGCACCGTCGGCAAAATGAATTTCGGCTGCCGGTTCGATCCATCGAGGCAGAGACGGCTAATCGTATCGCCGATCTTGGGATTGGCGAACCTCTCGGCGACCTTCTTGCGGTAGGCCTCGAGGTCGACCTGAGGCGGCGGCGGCACGACCGGAAGGACCTCGCGCTTCTCGAGCGTCTCGAGGAAGATCGGGATCTGCTTGTCCTCCATCGCCTCGTGGACGAAGTGGATGTCGAGAAGTCCGGCCGGATAGGCGATCGCCGCATGGCCGCCATTGAGGATGCGGCTCTTCATCAGTTCGTAGGGCGCGACGTCGGCGGTGAAGGTCACGCCGACCTTCTCCAGCGCCGGCCGGCCGGAGGGGAACCTGTCCTCGACCACCCACTGCCGGAACGCCTCGCAGAACACCGGCCAGGAGTCCTCGACGCCGTGGGACTCGCGAAGGATGGCGCGCTCCCGTTCGGTCGTGGCCGGGGTGATGCGGTCGACCATGGAGTTCGGGAAGGCGACGCTCTTGCGGATCCATTGCGCAAGCTCCGGATCGGAGAGCTCCGCGAGGCCCGCCACCGCATTCTCGGTCACGTGGCCGTTGCCGGGGATGTTGTCGCAGGACATGACGGTGAAGGGCGGAACTCCTTGGGCGCGCCGGCGCTTCAGCCCCGCCGCGATCAGGCCGAAGGCGGTCTTCGGCTGAGCGGCATGCTTGGCGTCGTGGACGATGTCCGGGTGGGCCGGATCGAAGCGCTGGGTCGCCGGCGAGATGTAGTAGCCGCCTTCGGTGACGGTCAGCGACACGATGCGGATCTCGGGCTTGGCCAGCCGCGACAGCATCGCCTCGACGTCGAACGGCGGAATGAAGTCGATCATCGCGCCGGTCACGCGCACGGTCGATTGGCCCGCCTCCTGCTCGACCACCGTCGTCAGCCAGTCCTGCGCCTCAAGTTTTGCCCGCATGTCGACGTCCGGCTCGCGGACGCCCGCGCCGACGAGCGCCCAGTCGTGATCGACGCCGATGTTGAACAGGTCGTCGAGATAGACCGCCTGATGGGCGCGGTGAAAATTACCGACGCCGATGTGCAGGATGCCCGGCTTGAGGTCGGAGCGCTGATATTTCGGCGCGGCGACGCCCGCCGGCAGGCGGGCCAGCGCGGCGATGGAGAGTTTGACGCTCATGATTTCCTGTCCACTGGTGTGAAGCGGCTGCCGTCAGTCGATGCGCCGGCCGTCCTTGTCGAACTTGTGCACGTTCACCTCGCGCGGGGTGACGAAGATTCGCTGGTCGACCCTCAGCGGCGCCTCCCCTTCGAGCCTCAGCGTCAGCGGGCCGATGCCGTCGCCCTCGGCGTGGATGAAGGTGTCGGAGCCGAGGTGCTCGGCGAGCCGCACGGTCGCGGGCCATTCGCCGGCTGTGGTGGAAATCTCGGCGTGCTCGGGGCGGATGCCGATGATCGCCGCGCCTCGTTTCTCGGCCGATGGCCCGCGGATGAAGTTCATCTTGGGCGAGCCGATGAAGCCCGCGACGAACAGGCCGTTCGGCCGGTTGTAGAGGTCGAGCGGCGTGCCAATCTGCGACACGGAGCCCTTGTCGAGCACCACGATCTTGTCGGCCATGGTCATCGCCTCGACCTGGTCGTGGGTGACGTAGATCATCGTGGTCTTCAGGACATTGTGCAGCTCGCCGATCTCGACCCGCATCTGCACGCGCAACGCGGCGTCGAGGTTCGAGAGCGGCTCGTCGAACAAGAAGGCTTTCGGCTCGCGCACGATCGCGCGGCCGATGGCGACGCGCTGGCGCTGGCCGCCGGAGAGCTGGCGCGGTTTGCGGTCGAGGTAGTCGGTGAGATTCAAGGTCGTGGCCGCCTTGCTCACCTTCCGCTCGATCACGTCGGCCTTCTCGCCTGCCATCTTGAGGGCGAAGGCGATGTTGCCGCGGACGCTCATGTGCGGATAGAGCGCGTAGGACTGGAACACCATGGCGAGCCCGCGCTTCGACGGGCCGACCTCGGTGACGTCCTTGCCGTCGATCAGGACCTCGCCGGAAGTCACGTCCTCGAGCCCGGCGATGAGTCTGAGCAGGGTCGACTTGCCGCAGCCCGAGGGCCCGACGAACACCGCGAACTCGCCGTTCTTGATGTCGAGATCGACGCCGTTGATCACGCTCACGGCGCCGAACGCCTTGCGGACCGACTTCAGTTGGATGCTGCCCATGGTCGCATTCTCCCTTTGCCGGCTAAAGCTTACTTGACCGCGCCGAAGGTCAGGCCGCGCACCAGCTGCTTCTGCGAGAACCAGCCGAGGATGAGGATCGGCGCGATGGCGAGGGTCGAAGCCGCCGAAAGCTTCGCCCAGAAAAAGCCCTCCGGCGCCGAATAGGAGGCGATGAAGGCGGTGAGGGGCGCCGCGTTCGAGGTGGCGAGGTTCAGCGTCCAGAACGCCTCGTTCCACGACAGGATGATCGCGAGCAGCATGGTCGAGGCGATGCCCGGCACCGCCATCGGCGTCAGCACGTAGGCGATCTCGTTGAACAGCGAGGCGCCGTCCATGCGCGCGGCCTCGAGGATGTCCACCGGGATTTCCTTGAAGTAGGTGTAGAGCATCCAGATGATGATCGGCAGGTTGAGCAGCATCAGCACGAAGCCGATGCCCCAAAGGCTGTCGAGCAGGTGCAGGTCGCGGAACAAGAGGTAGATCGGGACAAGCACGCCGACCGCCGGCATCATCTTGGTCGAGAGCATCCACATCAAGAGGTCCTTGGTGCGCTTGCCCGGGGCGAAGGCCATCGCCCAGGCGGCCGGAACGGCGATGAGAAGGCCGATGATGTTCGCGCCGACCGAGAGAACGATCGAGTTATAGGCGTATTTCAGGTAGTTCGAGCGGCTCTGGACCTCGACGTAGTTCTCGAGCGTCCAGTTGAAGAACAGGAACTTCGGCGGCATCGCGATCGCGTCGAGTTCGCTCTTGAAGCTGGTGATGAAGGTCCAGAGAATCGGGAAGAAGATCAGGAAGGCGACGAGCCAGGCCAGCGCCGTGACTCCGACCCGCTTGCCGACGGTTTGCTTCATGGCCATCGCTCAGCCCTCCAGGTTCCGGCCGACGATCCGCATCAGGAAGATCGCGACGATGTTGGCGAGAACGACTGCGACGATGCCCCCCGCCGACGCACTGCCCACGTCGAAGTTGAGCAGCGCCTCCTTGTAGACGAGGAAGGGAATGTTCGTCGTCGCGACGCCCGGGCCGCCCCCCGTCGTCACATAGATCTCCGCGAACACACTGAGCAGGAAGATCGTCTCGATCAGGATGACGACGGTGATCGCGCGGGCGATGTGCGGCAGCACGATATAGAAGAAGTAGGAGAACGCGCCAGCCCCGTCGAGCTGGGCCGCCTCCTTCTGCTCCTCGTCGAGCGACTGCAGCGCGGTGAGCAGGATCAGGCTCGCGAACGGCAGCCACTCCCACGAGACGACAATGATGACCGACAGCATCGGATAGTTGGTGAACCAGACGATGGGCTGGAGCCCGAACAGGCGCGCGATCCAGGCGAACAGACCCGAATCCGGGTTCATCAAGAGGTTCTTCCACACGAGCGCGCTGACCGTCGGCATGACGAAGAAGGGCGCGATCACCATTAAGCGCAGCGCGTTCAGCCCGAACACCGGCTGGTCCATCAAGAGCGCGACCAGAATGCCGCCGACCACGCTGATGACGAGCACGGAGGCGACGAGAATGAGCGTGTTCAAGAGCGCGGAAACGACATCCGGATCGGAGAGAAAGGCTGCATAGTTCTGCAAGCCCACGAAACCGGAGTTCTCGGCGTCAAGCAGGCTGTAGCGCAACGACGAGAAGTAGAGGGTCATCGCCAGCGGAACGATCATCCAGAGGAAGAGCAGGATGACCGAGGGCGCGACGAGCACGCGGGCTGCTGCGGAAGTCTGTTGGGTCGCCATGAAAGGCCTCCCGCTGGTCCGTCCTTCCCGGCTTCCCGGGAGACGGTTCAAGTCTAAGGCTCAAGGAGCCCGTCTTTAAAGGCGGACCGTGGGTTTTCCCGGCGGTCCGGCGCGCTCTTTGCAGCGCGGTCCGGCGGTCGTGTTTTGTTCGGGT
>NZ_JBKQOT010000809.1:0-17851 GCF_052145395.1 Roseiarcus sp. | reverse complement strand
GCAGCGCTTGCTCTCGACAATGCTCCAGTACCGATGCTCCTTGCCGTCCTTGAGACGCCGATTCGGTCGCAAATACATGGCGACCTCAGTCTACGCTAAACCGGTCTTCTGAAAAGATACTTGGTCTCCACTACAGGGGAATTTCAAAGCCCCCTCATTGAACCGACTCGTGTTTTCCCCCCTCCCGGACCCAAACTTCGCCGCCAGCCTGTTCCAATTGAGAAAGTAGGGCTAAAGCCACCGAGCCACACTCCTACTCTACCGATTGCGGGCCTCCAATCTCGGATCCAGGCGGGTCCCCAGCGGCAGGCGCGGACCCCTACGGCTTCACCATCTTGGCCGAGGATCGGCGGTCGAACTCCCCGGGGTCGAGGCTAATCCCTGAATTCGCGCGCGTTGCCACATCGGGCGAAGCCAAAATTTCCGCGCCTTTCAGGGAAACGCCGGGCCTTGATCCGCGTTATTGGTTGCGCGCCGTGACGCGCCTCACAGCGCGCGAGCCGAAAAGGCGAGATCGACAAGCCGTTCGATCGCCGCGATCGGTTAAGCCAGCAGGGGCTCATCCCGAGGCGAAGGCGGCGGTTCGCGAGGGCGTCATGCTCAGGATACTTGTCCTTCTGGTGGCGGTGACGATGGGTTGTGGCGTCGCCGCGGGCGTGACCGTCGCCCACGCGCCGGTTCACGCGATCGAGGTCGAGCAGGGCTATTGAGGCGCGTAGACGCGGCCTTTACGCCGGTGGCGTCGCTCTTGCGACTTCGGCGATGAGCTCGAAGCACCTGAGCCGTTCCGCGTGGTCGTAGACGTCGGACACCACGATCACTTCGTCCGCCTGCGTTTCCGCGACGAGCGCCGCGATCCCCTCGCGGACAGTCTCCTGGGAGCCGACGATCGAGCGCGCGAGCATGCGCATCGCCTGCGCCTTTTCCGCCGGCGACCAGTAGGTTTCGATGTCGTCGATCGGCGGCTGGCTCAAGCCCCGCGCCCCGCGAAAAATGTTGGCAAACGACATCTGCTGGGTGGTGGCGAGGCGGCGCGCCTCCGTGTCGGTTTCCGCGGCGATGACGTTGACGCCCACCATCGCGTAGGGGCGCTCGAACTGATCGGACGGCTTGAACCGGCTGCGGTAGATTGCGAGCGCCGGGATCAGCTCCTCCGGCGCGAAGTGCGAGGCGAAGGCGTAGGGAAGGCCGAGTTCGGCGGCGAGCATCGCGCCGAAGTGACTCGACCCGAGGATCCAGACCAGGACATTCGTTCCAGCGGCGGGAACCGCCTGGATGCGCTGGCCGGGCCCGACCGGCGCCAAAAACGCCTGCAGTTCGAGGACGTCCTGGGGAAAGGTTTCCGCCGATTCGGGCGAACGGCGCAGCGCCCTCAGCGTGAGCTGGTCCGTTCCCGGCGCGCGGCCGAGCCCGAGATCGATCCGGCCGGGAAAGAGCCGCTCCAGCGTCCCGAACTGCTCCGCGATCACGTACGGCGCATGGTTCGGCAGCATGATCCCACCCGCCCCGACGCGGATGGTCGTCGTCCCGGCCGCGATATGGGCGAGGACGACGGACGTTGCGGCGCTGGAGATGCCCGGCATGTTGTGATGCTCCGCCACCCAGATGCGGCGGTAGCCCCAGCGCTCGGCGTGGGCGGCAACGTCGCGCGCATTCATGAGCGCGCCGCGCGCGTCGACCGCCTCAGTGACGCGGACGAGTTCGAGGATCGAGAGCGGGATCGTGGGCGCGGTCATAGGGTGAGAAGGCCCCCCTCCGGCGCCGGACGGGCGCGGTGGTTGTAGAGCAGCTTTGCGCGCCGATCCTTTTCTTCCTGGGGCAGGCTGTCGAGGTCCTCCGGCGGTCCGGCGGAGACGGCGAGGCCGCGCTGCACGGCGGGACGGGCGCTGAGCTCGTCGAGCCAGCGCTTGAAGTACTTGAACTCCGAAATGTCCTGCCCCTGCCCCTGCCAGTTCACTGTCCAAGGGTAGCTGATCATGTCGGCGATCGTGTATTCGTCGCCGGCGATGTAGCGCCGGTCATAGAGCCGGTTGTTGAGGACGCCGTAAAGACGGTTCACCTCGTCGGTGAAGCGGCGCACCGCGTATGACTGATCGCCCTGCCTGTCGCCGAGACGGCGGAAATGCCCGCACTCGCCCGACTTCGGCCCCTGGTTGGCCATCTGCCAGAAGACCCACTGGTTGACCTCGGTGCGCTTGCGCAGCTCCGGCGGATAGAAGCGTTCCTCCTTGTCGGCGATATACATCATGATCGCGCCGGACTCGAAGACGGCTATCGGCGCCCCGCCGTCGGCCGGAGCGTCATCGACTATCGCCGGCATGCGGTTGTTCGGACCGATCTTCAGAAACTCGTCCTTGAACTGGTCGCCCTTGCCGATGTTGCATGGGACGATCGTGTAGGGGATGCCCAGCTCTTCGAGCAAAATCGTGACTTTCTTGCCGTTCGGCGTCGGCCAGTAGTGCAGGTGGATCATCGAGGGGCTCCTTCTGGCTGGACGGATGGCGCCGACGACGCCGCATTCCAAGGAGCGGCCTCGACGCATGCGTCGGATTACAACTTCGGCTTGTCGCCTCCCGGCGGCAAGGCCTGGACCGGCGACCCCGGCCCGATCTTCTGCAAGTTGCCGACGATGATGCGATCGCCTTCGCCGAGTCCCTTGACCACGTTCACCAGCGGCCCCGCGGATGGTCCGAGCGTCAGGAGACGCATCTCGGCCTTGCTGTCGGCGCCGACGACAAAGACGTATTTGCCCATCTGGCTGGAGCCGAGAGCCGCCTGCGGCGCCATCAGAGCGTCGGTCTCGTCGCGGATGTGCAGACGGACGCGCACATATTGCCCGGGCAGCAAGACGAAATCGGGATTGGCGATCGTCACGCGCGCGGCGATCGTGCCGGTGGCCTTGTCGACGGCGTTGTCGAGGAAGGTCAGTTCGCCTTTGCGGACCAGCTCGGAACTGTCGGCGAGGGAGATTTCCGCCTCCACCTTGCCGGCCGCACGCGCCTCCGCGATCCGGCCGAGGTCAGACTCGCTCGGGTTGAAGGCGACATAGATCGGGTCGAGCTCGACGAGCGTGTTGAGCGGGCCGCTCGACGGTCCGACGAGCGCTCCTTTCGAGGCCTGATTGCGCCCGAGCCGTCCGCCGAAGGGCGCGCGGATTTCGGCGTAGCCCGAATTCAGCCGCGCCGCGGCGATCGCGGCGCGGTCGAGCGCAAGCGCGGCTTCGGCCTGGCGCATGGCGCTCGACCGCTGGTCAAAGACATCCTTCGTGACGTAGCCGCTCTTCACCAGCTCCTCGCCCCGACCGAAATTGGCCGTGGCGTAGTCGAGCGAGGCGGCGTCGCGCTGGGCTTGCGCCTCGGCCTGGTCGAGCGCGGCCTGCATATCGCGAGGGTCGATCCGGTAAAGAAGGTCGCCGCTCTTCACGTCCGCCCCGTCCGCGGCGGGTTGCGAGTCGATGTACCCGGAGACGCGCGCCTGCAGCGCGATGCTGCGGATCGCTTCGATCCGCCCCGGATAATCGAGATAGATCGGCAGCGTCGTCTTGACGACCGCCGCCACCGGGACGGGCATCGCCATCATCGGCGGGGCCGGCGACGAGGCCTTCGCTCCGCCAAGGTAGTGGCCGGCGATCTGGACGCCGGCAATTCCGGCCGCGCCGAGGGCGACGAGCGAGGCGAGGGTCGCGGTCAGGAAGCGCATTCGGGGACTCCAGCGATCATTCCGCCGCTTCGGGGCGCGGCACGAGATGGGGCGCGGCGTGGGGAGACGCCATCTCCGCGGTCCGGCCTTCGCGCGCCCGCTCGATCAGCGCGTAGAAGACCGGCACGAAGATGAGGGTGAGCGCGGTCGCCGCGACCATGCCGCCGAACACCGTCGTGCCGAGCGACTGCCGGCTGGCGGCGCCGGCGCCGGTGGCGAACATGAGCGGAATGACGCCGAAGATGAAGGCGAAGGCGGTCATCAGAATCGGCCGCAGCCGAAGCCTCCCCGCCTCCATCGCCGCATCGACGATGCTGAGGCCCTCCTCGCGCCGGCGCCGGGCGAACTCGACGATCAGGATCGCGTTCTTGGCCGCAAGGCCGATCAGCATGACGAAGCCGATCTGCGAATAGACGTCGATCTGCATCTGGCGCACCCACAGCGCTCCGAGCGCGCCGATCAGCGCCAGCGGAGCGGACGAGAGCACCATGAACGGCATCGTCCAACTCTCGTATTGCGCGGCGAGAATCAAAAAGACGAAGACGATCGCCAGCGCCAGCACCACGGTCGCGATCGATCCGGCGCTGAGCTCCTGATAGGTCACGCCGGTCCATTCGTAACCGAAGTCGCGCGGCAGGGCCTCTGCGGCGGCCCGCTGCACGGCCGCGACGGCCTGGCTCGAGCTGAAGCCCGGCGCCGGCGCGCCGTTGATCAGCGCGGAAGCGTAGTTGTTGTAATGCGGGACGGTCTCCGGGCCAACGATCGGTTTCAGCGTTCCCAGGGCGCTCAGTGGAACCACGCCGCCGGTCCCGTTGCGCACGTAGAGTTTGTTCAAGTCGGAGGTCGAGGCGCGCGAGGCGCTGTCGGCCTGCAGCGTCACCCGGAACGTATGGCCGAACAGGTTGAAGTCGTTCACGTAGAGCGAGCCGAGATCGATCTGCAGGGTGTTGAAGATGTCGGGCAGGCTGAGGCCCAGGAGCTTCGCCTTCGTCCGGTCGAGATTGTAGAAGAGTTGCGGCGTCGAGGCGGAAAACGAGGTGAACAGCGATTGCGGGTTGAGCTCCGGCTGCTTGCGCGCGGCGGCGATCAGCGCCTGGGTCGCGTCGTTGAGAGCGGCGCTGCCCTTGCCGGCGAGGTCCTCGACCTCGAACTCGAATCCGCCCGTCGTGCCGAGTCCATTGACCGAGGGAGGATCGAAGCTGAGCGCAAAAGCCTCCGGAATCGCTAGGAGTTTCGGCCGCACCTGCGCCACCAGATTCGAGGCGCTCTCGTCTGGGCCGCGCTCGTCCCACGGCTTCAGCACCGCGAACTCGACCGCCGAGTTCGACTGTGCGGCGTTGGTGAGAAAATTGAGCCCGCTGATGAATCCGGCGATCTGGACGCCGGGCGTCGCCTGCAAGATGTCGCGAACTTTTTGCGCGACCGCGTCGGTGCGCTCGAGCGAGGCGCCGTCCGGGCCCTGGATGACGACGAAGAAATAGCCCTGGTCTCGACCGGCAGGAAGGTGGTCGAGATCGACCGCGACACGCCGTAGGCGCCGGCGACGATCAGGACGAACACGCCGACCAGAACCCAGCCGAACCGTATGAACTGCCGGACCGAACGCGCGTAGGCGTGTGAAAGCCAATCGAAGCCCCGGTTGAACCAGCGGAAGAGAAAGAACGACCCCTTGGGCCCGTGGCGCAGCATCGCCGCGCTGAGCGCCGGGCTTAGCGTCAGCGAATTGAAGGCGGAGATGCCGACTGAGATCGCCACGGTCAGCGCGAACTGGTTGTAGAGCCGACCCGCGACGCCGGGAATGAACGCCACCGGCACGAACACCGCCATCAGCACGGCGGTCGTCGCGATGATCGGACCCGTGACCTCCGCCATCGCGGTCTTGGCCGCCTGGAGCGGCGGAAGCCCCGCTTCCAGCTGACGCTCGACATTCTCGACGACCACGATCGCGTCATCGACGACGAGACCGATCGCGAGCACCATGCCGAGCAGGCTCAGCATGTTGAGCGAGAAGCCGCAGACTTCCATCACCGCGAGCGTGGCTATCAGCGAGACGGGAATGGCGATCGTCGGAATGATGGTCGTCCGCCAGCTCTGCAGGAAGACGAAAACAACAAACACAACGAGCGCGAGCGCCTCGATCAGCGTCGCGACGACGTCGTGCATGGCGGCGGAGACGAAGCGCGTCGTGTCGTAGTGCATCGCATAGGCGATTCCGCGCGGGAAACGCGTCGCGAGCTCGTCCATCTTCTCCTTGACCCGGCGCTGCGGATCGAGCGCGTTGGAGCCCGGCATCTGGAAGATCGCGAGGACGACCGTCGGATCCTTGCCGAAATAGGCGGACGACGAATATTGCAGCGCGCCGAGCTCCACGCGGGCGACGTCCCTGAGCCGCACCACAGCGCCGCCGGACGGATCGGCGCGGACGATGATGTTCGAGAATTCTTCCGGGTCGGACAGACGGCCCGCGGCGTTGACCTGGAGCTCGAAGGGCGTCCCCGGCGGCGCGGGCGACTGGCCGATCTTGCCGGCGGCGACCTGGACGTTCTGTTCGGCGATGGCGTTCTCGACATCGACGGCGGTCACGCCGAGATTGGCGAGCTTGTCCGGATCGACCCAGACCCGCATCGAATACCGTCGCTCGCCGAAGATCTGAACGTCGCCGACTCCGGGCAACCGCTTCAACTGATCGACGATCTGCAGATAGGCGTAGTTCGACAGCGTCACCGAATCGACCGACTTGTCGGGCGAGATCAGGTTGACGATGAGGACGAAATTCGGGTTCTGCTTCTTGATCGTCACGCCGCCCTGATTGACGATCGCGGGCAGGGAGGACGCGGCCTGCGACACGCGGTTCTGCACGTCGACGGCGGCGATGTTCAGCGGATAGCCGACATTGAAGGTGACGGTGATGGTCGAGGAGCCGTCGTTCGAGCTCGCCGAGGACATGTAGGTCATGCCCTCGACGCCGTTGATCTGCTCCTCGAGCGGAGTGGTGACAGTGTCCGCCACGACCTCAGCGCTTGCGCCCGGATAGTTGGCGCTGACAACGACCTGCGGCGGCGTGATCTCCGGAAACTGCGAGACCGGCAGCGCGAAGAAGCAGATCGCGCCGGCGAGCACCATGATCGCGGCGATCGCCGATGCGAAAATCGGACGGTGTATGAAAAAGCCGACCATCAGCCCGGCGTCGCCGACTCTGGTTTCAGCCGCAGAGCGCCGAGCCGCACGGGCCCAGGACCGCCGGCGGGCGGAGGCGCGCCGGCTGGAGGGCGCCTCGCGACGGCCCTCGCCGGTCGATCGCCGGTCTTGCGAACACGACGTTGGCGGACTTGGACTCGCTGTCGGCCCGCGGAGCCGCGATGCGGCCGGCGACGTCGGCGAGCATCGTCCTCAACGCCAGCGGCTCGACGTTGTCGGCCCGCATGACGGCCTGGATCAGCGAATCTCCGAGGAGTTCGTCGATGGTCTGGCTGAGGCGCTGCGACATGGCGCTTCCTTTCGGGGTTGCGGCAAAACGTCTCGCGCGGCGGCGGGGCCGTCGTCTTGTGTTGACTTCCGGCGCGAGGGGGTGTTACCGATCGGTAACGCTCATTAAATACCGATCGGTAACATCGCAGTCAAGGGCCATGGCGAAGAAACCTGCAAGACCGGAACGCGGCGACGCCGACGTCGAGCCGCCGCGTGAGAGAATCGTCGCGTGCGCGCAGGAGCTTTTTCACCGTCACGGCATCCGCGGCGTCGGGGTGGAGGCGATCGCCGAGGCGGCCGGCACCAACAAGATGACGCTCTACCGCCATTTCGGTTCGAAGGACGATCTGATCCTCGAGTATCTCAACTACACGGGGCGAAAGACCGACGAACTCTGGGCGGAGATCGAAGCCGCGAGCCCGGGCGATCCGGTCGGCCAGCTGTACGCCTACATCGACGCAGTGGGGCGGTTCATCGCCGAGGACGAGCGCGGCTGCGATTTTGCGAACGCTGCGGTCGAATTGACCGAGACCGGGCACCCCGGCCTCAAAGTGATCGAGGAATTCAAGAACCGTCAACGCGATCGTCTGGCTGGGCTCTGCGAGGCCGCCGGGGCCACCCAGCCCGGCCTGCTCGCGGATACGATCTTTCTTTTGATCGAGGGCGCGCGGGTCAGCCGGCGCAGCGTCGGGACCGAAGGACCGAGCGCCAATCTCGTACGCACAAGCCAGGCCCTGATCGCGTCCTTCGGCGTGCCCTTGCGAAAGGCTTCTGCGTCGGACGCCCGCGTGGACAGCGGCGGCCGCACCTGATCCTGAGGCTGCGAGCGCAAAGTCAGTTTCTCGCCGTGTTGGGTGCGTGAGCGCCGAATCGCGCGTCTTCGGACGCGGCGCCGGACGGCCGCTGCCGCCGCCTTCGGTCGGCCAACTGCGCCGCCACGACGCCGTGGGTGATCAGGTAGAACGGCACCAGCACGGTCGGGACGAGGGAGAACGGAAGGAACTGCATCGCCTGCGACCCGACGCCGGCGTCGATGAGATGCAGCGGGCTTCCCTGAGCCGAGGCCAGTCCGAGACCGATCGCGGCGACGAGGTCGAGCGCGCCGAAGGCGTTCCAGAGCCCGACCCGGCCCGCGCCGCGCTCGGCGGCCCTCGCGACGGGGATCGCCAGAACCCCGGTGATGATGTCGCCGAGGCCGGCGGAATAGGGGAACGGCCCGCTGAGCCGGCCGACGGCCGCAAGCGACAGGAACAGCGCCCCGATGACGCGCAGGACGTCGAGCCGGATCAGCATCGGCATCGGGAGGGCCATCAGCGCGTCGCGGAATCCGGGAACCCAGAACCAGCACGCGGCCGTGGCGATCACGGGCGCGGCGGCCATGAGGCCGATCAGGGGGACCGGCTGCCCGGGCGTAAACGTCAGGGCGCCCGCGGCGCCGAGCCCGGTCGCGAGGCCGATCCACGCTCCGGCCGCGCCGGCGAGCACAACGCGCCGGCGAAGCGAGGTCGCCAGAACGCTCGCCATCGCGACGAGATTGATCGCGATCGCCGTCATGCCGGAAATGTCGCCCATCATGTTCAACATCGCAGTTTCCTCCGTGTAGGTACACCTATCTGGGCGCGGCCTTTCCCTTACGAAGGCGTTGCCGGCGCCTCAGGTCATGCGCGCGTCCGAAAGACGATGCAGCGCCGCTACGCCGACCGGACCGAACGCCGTGGAGACGCGCTCTTGCGCCCGGCGCCACGCCGGAAAGGCTTCCCGCGCCAGGGCCTCACCGGCGGGCGTGATGGAGAGAACGTGCAGGCGCGCGTCCCCACCGTCCGCCGTGACGGCGATCCAGCCCTTGGCGGCGATGAGGGCGGCGTTGCGGGTCAGCGTCGTGCGATCCATGCCGAGCGATTTGGCGAGCGCGCCGACCGTCGTCTGGCCCCGCATCATGAGCATGGTCAGGATCGTGAACTGTGTGGCGCGGAGGCCGTGGGGCCGCAGTTCGCGGTCGTAGACCGCCGTGATCCGGCGCGCAGCGCTGCGAGCCGCCAGGCACAGGCAGTTGCGACACTCGGCAAGGTCGGTCGCGCGTTCCATGCAGTGAGTGTATATGCACCCTTTGGGACCGTCAAGCCTGTGGGCGGGGCCGACGAGCGACGCGCGCGGCGTTGAAACCGGCCATCGTCGCGCTATGGTCGCGCTCGGCCCGATGGGCCGGCGAAGCGGAGCCGCACTCATGACGCGTTGGACACGGCGGACGGTGTCTTCGGGCTCGCCGCTCGAACCGAAAATCGGATTCTCCCGCGCGGTCCGGGTCGGCCCGTTCGTTTCGGTATCCGGCACCGCGCCGATCGGCCGGGACGGGCGGGCCGCCCATGTCGGCGACGTCTACGCCCAATCCCGGCTCTGCCTCGACATCATCGGCCGGGCGCTCATGGACTGCGGCGCCCGCCTCGAGGACGTGACGCGCACGCGGATCCTGCTGACCGACATGGCGACATGGCAAGAGGCGGCGCGCGCCCAGGGCGAAATATTCGGCGCGATCCGGCCCGCCTGCACCTTCGCCGAGGTCAACCGCTTCATCGATCCGGAGTGGCTGGTCGAGATCGAGGCGGACGCGGTCGTCGAGGAATGACGCGGCGCCCTGCTACGGCAGGCCCGCGTGCGGCGAATCGACCGTCGCGATGTCGATTCGGCCCTTGGGGGCGGCCGCCGCGCGCGCGGGGATCGAACTCGGCGCGGTCATCATGAAGAGCGTTCGGCCGTCCTCGCCGCCGAGCATGCAGGCATAGCAATGCTGGCTCGTCGCGACGGTATCCATGACCTCGCCGCCGGCTTGTATGCGGGCGCATTCGGGACCGACCGGGTTGGCGATCCAGACAGCGCCGGAGGCGTCGAGGCAGATCCCGTCGGGCGCGCGCGGCCAGGTCGGCGCCCAGACCCGCCTTCCACTCAATGTCCCGTCCGGCCCGATGTCGAACGCGGTCAGGCGCGCCGCCAGCGTTTCGCCCACGATCAGCGTCTTGCCATCCGGCGTGATCACGCTCCCGTTGGGGAAGTGCATCTCGTCGGCGACGGCCGTGACGAGGCCATCCGGCGCGATGCGTGCGAGCTTGGTCGCAGGGTGATCGGCGAAGACAGCCATTTCGCCGCGCTTCAAGGCTTCGTCGTGGAAATCGAAGCCGAAGTCGCCGGCGTAGGCGCCGCCTTCCGCGTCGACGACCATGTCGTTGGAAAGAAACGCCGCCACGGGGCTCAGATCGGCGTGAACCGTTATCGCGCCGTCGGGCGCGCGCTTCAACACCCGGCGCTTCGCCATCGAGACGACCAGGAGGGCGCCGTCCGGCGTCCAGCCGAGGCCCGAAGGAGCATCATCGTCGAGCGCGAACTCGACGCGGACGTCGCCGGCGAGCGAGACCGACTTGACCGCCCTCGCGTAGAAATCGCTGAACCAGAGCCGCCCGTCCCGCCAGCGCGGGGCCTCGCCGAAGTAGAGTCCCTCGCACAGCACGCGCGTGTTGCGGCTCATCGTTTCCTCTCCTGAGTTCGGACCGTTCCCGGGCATACCGTCTTTTGACCCGTCGGCGCCCTCGAAAACTTCGCGCGGCGGCTGCGCCCTCTTTCCGAAGCGCAAAACGGCTGCCAAGCGATCGGACGACAGTCTTGCTGCGCGAACGCGAACAATATAAACGTCTCCCGGTCGGAGCGCCGCGAAAATGTCTATCTTGAGGGCTACGAGGCGTTCGCGCCCATTGAGAAATTCCACACAGGGAGGAAGGGAACGATGGCTTCTCTGAATGCAGAGTCCTTCGTCAACGCCCGTCACATCGAGAGCGCGCAATACACAGGGGCCGATGATGCGCGGTTCCTTCAGCCCGCCGCCGGCCGGATTATCGCCGGAGCCGGCCTCGCCGGCGGCCAGCTCCAGCAGGTTCTGCGGCATCACGGCTTGGTCGCGCGGCGCATCGTGCTGGGCCGACAAATCCTGAAGATCATCGGAAAACGCAACAAGCCCCTCTAAGCGCCTGAGGCGGTCGTCGGACGCTCAACAGTCGACGACGTCGCCGAAACGGTTCTGCAGGTCGCGGGGGGACCGGACCAACGGGCGCGCGCTCCCGTCCCCCCGTTCCCGGCTGCCGCGCCGCCGGATAAACCTTCGCCAAGACACCCTGGTTCAGAAGATCGCGACGACCGTCCGGAACGGGCTCAAGATCTCGCTCTTTTGACCTCGCAGATACTCTCCGGCCGCACGAATCATCGCCTTCCGCGTCTCCTCGTGCGGGATCATCGCCGCGTGCTTCAACGCGCCCAGCGTTTCCTTGATCGCGTAGAAACCGTCCGGGCCGCCGCCTCGGTTGCCCGGATGGGTTGTGACTTCGCCCGTGTCCGTATCGATCTCGAGCCAGCCTGCGTCGGAATCCGGATTGCCTACGATGATCTTCATGATCGATGCTCCGCAGCCTGCTCGAGTGACGACATGCCTTTCGGTCGGCATTCGATCGCTGCGCGCCGGGCGAGGTCGCCGCCGCAAACGACGCCGCTGTCGTGCCACGGCTGCTGAGCGCCGCGCTATGACGGGGGTCACAGTGCGGACTGTTCTCTAGAAACTCGAACGACTCGCGCCGGGTTTTCATGGAGAAAACCCAAAACTACTCCGGCGCGGCGGTCAGCGGCTCGAGCGGCCGGGCGATGGACCCTTGGGCAAAATCGGCGGCGAAACGCCTGAGGCCTTCGGGCTCGTTGCCGTTGGGGTGGACGAGGACGATCGAACCCGGCCGAGGCTTCTGGTTGATCGCCAGCCACGCGTCGGCGCCAAGCGTCACGAGGTGGAAGCGCCGGACCGTCCGCATCAGGGGGTCCGAGGACACCAGACCCGGGAAGCGGAAGAACAGCGACGGCGTCTCGCCGTTGGCGATGAGCAGCCGTTCGGTGTCGAGGATCTCGCGCTCCGGATCGACCCGGCGGCTCAAGAGATAGTTCGACGCGTCCGGCAGCTTGCGCCAATAAGGGTGCGTATAGGTGTGGTTGACCCAGACGATGTCGAGCGCGCCGGAGTCGCGCTGGCCTTCAAGCCAGCGGAAGTCCGCGGCGTGACGCTCGAGCCAGAGCCCGGAAATCGACAGCGCGACCGGCGCGCGCGGCCCGGTCGCCTCGAGCTCGCCGAAGAAGCCGCGGTCGAGCGGGCGCCGGCTCGGGCAGAGGTCGCCGGTGACGAAGGCGCCAACGCGCGCGCCGCGGGTCATGCCGGCGTTCTCGAGAAAGCCGCGATGCTTGATTCCCGGCGCCTCGGCCGAAGCCGCGATCGCGCGGCCGGCGCGGGTCGAGGCGAGTTCGTCCTCGGTCGCGTCGCGGCAGGTCCAGCAGGCTGCGCGCTCGAGCCGTGTCGTCAGCGCCTCGGGGTCGGCGAGAAGGGCCACCGGTTCGCCGCCGACCGTCATCGTCCGGATCGCGAACGCGCGGGCCCCGTCGGCGGCCGTACAGGCTTGCAGCGTCGGCCGGTAGTCGCCGACCGCAGCGATTCCGGCGAGCGAAGCCGGCTTCAGCCGAAAGGCGCAGTCGGCGGCTTGCGCCGGAATCGCAAGACCGGCGAGCGCGGCGAGCGCCGCGACGAGGCGGTGAAGGAAAATCACAGTGAAATCGGATGGGGACCCCAGCAGGCGCCATCATAACGGAACTGCGCCGCGAGGGCCAGCTCGCAGCGCTCCAACCGCCTCCGGCGAGCAAAAAGCGCGGCCTGTAAACGCAAGACAACCTTGGGTTTCGGCAACAGGATAATTCAAGGCACCGGCGCCGACGAGTCGACAGTCCGCCGCCGGGAACGATGACGTGCTCATGCGGGGGATGGGTCAGTCCCGAGCCCCGGGTGTGGAGGACGGTGAGGCCGATGCGCGCGTCCGCCAGGGCGCAGAGCGCCTTGACTGGCAGGCTGCGGCGGCGTGCGCCTCGCGCCCCCGCCGCAGCGCCTACTCCGCTGCGTCCGCCGGCGCGCCGTGGACCCGCTCTTCGATCCGCTTCGCTTTGGCGCCGGCCGCGCGGGCGGAGTCGGAAAGCTGGAAAATCTCCATGTGGTCGTAGTCCGAGGACTGCAACGCCTCGTCCGTGTAGGCCTTTGCGTTCGGGTCCTTGAGCACGCCGCGCATAAACCACCAGATTTTCGCGAACTTGATCGCGATCTTGGTGTGGTTCGCGACGAATTTCGCGGCTTCGCGCGGGTAGAAGACGAACCGGTTCTCGATCGGCAGGCTCGGCCGGCGGTCGAGACGGTACTTGCGGCGCAAGAGTCCCGCCTCGAGCGGATAGATGTTGTAGAGCGTGCTCGCCGCCCAGAACATGACCATCAGAAAGGAGACCGTGTCGGCGCGCGGGCCGCCGGCCGCGGCGCGGCGGATCACCGTCTTCATGTGCTCGTCGGTGTAATAGGTCCTCCACGCCAGGTGGTAGGCGTCCTGCCACTCGGCGCGGCTCATACGCGGGTGGTCGCAGACGGCGTGCTCGAGATCGAACTTGTTGAGGTCCGGGTCGATCGCCGCGCCCGCCGCAACCATTTTGGCGTGGTCCTCGCTGCCCGGCAGCGGCGTGAGGCAGGAGAATTGCAAAATGTCGAGCGGCAGCTCGCGCTGGATGATCTTGATGTCGCGGACGATCGATTCCGGCGTGTCGTTCGGGAACCCGAGAATGTAGCCGCAATAGCTGATGCAGCGCACCTTGCGCCACGCCAGCAGCATTTCGCGGTAGTCGGCGATGTGGTTCTGCTTCTTCTTCGCGCCGTTGAGGCTGTCGGGGTTGATGTTCTCTAGCCCGATGAACACCCGCTTGACCCCGGCCGCGGCCGCCTTTTCGACGAAGCGCGGGATCTTGTGGCACATCGTGTCGACCTGGATCACGAAGCGCGAGTGGATACCCTCCTCGCGCAGCGCGATCAGGCGGTCGAAGATCGCCTCCCAGTTGCGGTTGCGGGCCAGATTGTCGTCGGTGATGAAGAAATAGCGCACGCCGTTGGCGTGGTTCGCCCTCACGATCCGCTCGATGTCGTCGGCCGTGCGGTAGCGCGACTTGCGCCCCTGGACGTTGATGATGGTGCAGAACGAGCACAGGAACGGGCAGCCGCGGCCGGCGTCGAAGCTGGAGATCATGCCGATCGAGCGGCCGACCTTGTCCTTGGGCAGGAACGGCGTCGTCGCGCCGTCGAGGTTCGGCAGATTGTCGAGATAGTTGTAAATCGGCCTCAGCGTCCCGGCCGCGGCGTCGCGAAGCACGTCGGCGAAGCGTCCCTCCGCCTCGCCGGCAAAGAGCGAGATCCCCAGGTCCAGCGCCTCTTTCAGCGAGTCCGGCGTCTCGGGCAGCATGGCGAGGCAGCCCGACACGTGAAATCCGCCGATGCAGACCTGCACGCCCGCGGCCCGCAGCGGGCGCGCGACGTCCATCACTCTCGGAAACTGGTTCGACTGCACGCCGACGAAGCCGACGAGCCCATGCCCGCCGGCGGCGGCGATCTGCCGGGCGATGTCTTCCAGACGGACGCGCGTATTGGTCTCGTCGATGGCGAAGATCTCGGCGTCGACGTCGTCCCCGAGGGCGCCGGATTCGATGGCGTCCTTGGCGATGCCGTAAAGACAGGCGAGCGAATTGGACGGCAGGGCCGACCGGCGCCACTGGATGACATAGCCGTCGTCGTCGTAGTGGGACGGCTTGATCAGAAAAACAAGAAACCTGCGGCGTTCGGCGATGTCCGGCATGGCGAGATCGTCTCCTGAAGACGGTTCGGTCGGGCCTCGTAGTCGTCTGTCGGCAAACAAGCGGCGCCAGAACTATCAGGCCGAGCGACTGGACGCAATGGACGAGGATAAAACGGAGTAAATGCCGAGTTGGCTGACGAGTTGCGTTGTGATCCAAGAACCTCGTCTTGAGCTTGTCGAAGGATGTTCCATTGGGCGGGACCGTACGCGCCCCTTGAATGTCCTTCGACAAGCTCAGGACGAGGCGCGAAGGGCGCCGGCGGCGCCGCGGAAACGCCTGCCACGCCGCGCCGACCTTGCGCCGGTCGAAGCGCCCGCTTAACTGTCGCCGACTTCCCTTTTCGGGCCGCTTCCATGACAACCATGCTGCAAACGCTTCTGGCCGAAGACCGGCCGCTGCTCGCCGACGGCGCCACCGGAACGAACCTGTTCGGGGTGGGCCTCGCCTCCGGCGAAAGCCCGGAACTGTGGAACGCCGACCATCCCGATCGCATCCGGGCGCTGCATCAGGCGTTCGTCGACGCCGGCTCGGACATCATCTTGACCAACAGCTTCGGCGGCAACCGGCGGCGGCTCGCGCTGCATGGCGCCGAGGCGCGGGCGCGCGAACTCAACAGGCTCGCGGCCGAGAACGCCCGCGCCGTCGCCGACAAGGCGGTTCGTCCCGTCGTCGTCGCCGGATCGGTCGGCCCGACCGGCGACATTTTCGCTCCCCTCGGCCCGTTGACCGAGGACGAGGCGGTCGACGTCTTCGCCGAGCAGATCGATGGCCTCCGCGAAGGCGGGGCCGACGTCGTCTGGATCGAGACCATGTCGGCGGCCGAGGAAATCAGCGCCGCAGCGCTGGCCGCGGCCAGGGTCGGCGCGCCCTTTACCGTCACCGCGAGCTTCGACACGGCCGGACGGACGATGATGGGCGTCGCCCCGGCCGCGTTCGGCGCGCTTGTCGGCGGCTTCGATCCGAAGCCGCTCGCCTTCGGCGCCAATTGCGGCGTCGGCGCCTCCGACCTTTTGGTCTCGATCCTCGCCATGAGCGCGGCCGATCAGGGCGCGGCGCTGATCGCCAAGGCGAACGCCGGCGTGCCTCACTGGCATGGCGCGGAAATCCACTATTCCGGAACGCCGGAGCTGATGGAGCGCTACGCCGCGCTGGCGGTCGATTGCGGCGCGCGGATCGTCGGCGGCTGCTGCGGAAACACGCCCGCCCACGTCGCCGCCATCCGGCGGGGGCTCGACACGTGGCGTCCCGGCCCGCGGCCCGACGTCGAGCGAATCGTCGCCGCGCTCGGCCCGCTCGCGGCGCCGCCCGCGGCCGAAGGCGGCGGGCGCCGCCGCCGGGAGCGGACGTGAATGCCAAGGCCAAGCGCCGCGCCTGGGGCGGCGTGGACGAGCCGGAGACCGAGCCGATCGCCGCATCGGAACCCCGGCCGGCGCTGGCCTCCGCCGTTGGACCGCAGGCGTTCGACGTCGATCACGCCGGCGCCGGTGAAAGGCTCGACCGGTTTCTCGGCCGGGCGGCGGCCGAGCGGCGGCTCGCGCTGTCGCGCACGCGGATCAAGGCGTTGATCGAGGCCGGCGAAGTTTTGGTCGACGGCGCGACGGCGCGCGATCCGGCGGCCCGGCTCGCCGAGGGCGCCCGGATCCGTTTCGAGGCGCCTCCCCCGGAGGACGCTCCGGTCAAAGGCGAGGCCCTGCCGCTCGACGTCGTCTTTGAGGACGAGCACCTGATCGTCATCGACAAGCCGGCCGGCCTCGTCGTCCATCCGGCGCCGGGGCATGCCGAGGGCACGCTGGTCAACGCCCTGATCAGCCATTGCGGCTCGAGCCTTTCCGGGATCGGCGGCGTGCGCCGCCCGGGCATCGTCCATCGCCTGGACAAGGACACGTCCGGGCTCCTCGTCGTGGCCAAGACCGACGCCGCCCATCAGGGACTGGCGGACCTGTTCGCCGACCATGGCCGCACCGGACCGCTGGAACGTGAATATCTCGCCCTGGTCTGGGGCGGGTTCGACGTCCCGGCTGGCAAGGTCGACGCCCCGATCGGCCGTCATCCGCGCCATCGCGAGAAAATGGCGGTGGCGCCGGAGGAGCGCGGCCGCCATGCCGTGACCCACTGGCGGCTCGAAGAGGCGTTCGGAGCGGCGAGCCTCGTGGTCTGCCGGCTGGAGACCGGGCGCACGCACCAGATCCGGGTGCACATGGCCTCGACCGGGCACCCACTGCTCGGCGATTCGGTGTACGGCGCTGGGTTCAAGACCAAAGCGGCCCAGTTGCCGGAAGGCGCGAGAACGGCGCTCGCGGCGCTCGGGCGACAGGCGCTGCATGCGGCGGCGCTCGGCTTCGAGCACCCGATTACCGGCGAACCGCTGCGATTCGACAGCCCGGCGCCTAAAGATTTGATGCGGCTGATCGCGGCTCTGCGATCACGCGCATGAGATGTGCATAAGGTGTGAGCGTCATCACAGCGTGATCCAATGCCGGTTCAGTTTCGTTTTGCGGTCGTGGACCGGCCTTTTTTCGGCCATGCTTGACCGACCAAGATAATCGGGTCCGGCCCTAGCGCCGACGGAGACCGACTTCGACCGGGCTCCGACTGGAGGATTTTATGGCCGCGTCGCTTCCCGTCATCGCCGGCGAGTCCGGGCTTGCCCGCTACTTGCAGGAGATCAAGCGGTTCCCGATGCTGGAGCCGCAGGAAGAGTACATGCTCGCCAAGCGCTGGCGCGAGCACGGCGACCGCGAGGCGGCTCACAAGCTCGTCACCTCGCATCTCAGGCTCGTCGCCAAGATCGCCATGGGCTACCGCGGCTACGGCCTGCCGATCGGCGAGGTCATCTCGGAAGGCAATGTCGGCCTGATGCAGGCGGTCAAGCGTTTCGAGCCGGACAAGGGGTTCAAGCTCGCGACCTACGCGATGTGGTGGATCCGCGCCTCGATCCAGGAATACATCCTGCGCTCGT
>NZ_JBKQOT010000808.1:0-5467 GCF_052145395.1 Roseiarcus sp. | reverse complement strand
TCGGCTTGTCGATGAGATCGAATTCCACCGCCTCCGGCGGCAACCACTTGAGCTCCCAGCCCAGGCGCGCGCTCGGCTCGGGCTGGGGCGTCAGATCGTCCGGGCCGGCCTCGATCTTGTCGCGATCGACCGGCGCGCCCCGCAGGAAACGGGACTTTTCGTAGGCGTGGTCGGGGATCACCTCCAAGAACAGGCAGACGGTTTCGCCGTCGTACGGGGCAAATTGCATCAGGAGGCGCGCCTCGTCGCTGAGCTTGGCGCGCCAATAGGGCGTGGGGGCGAGTTTCTTGAGCCCGGCGGCGGCGAAGTCGCCGCGGGCGAGGGCCGCGCGCAGTCGTTCGAGCGGTTTGGCGAAGCGGCCAGGGCGGAGGTCGCGGTACGTAACGATTCGCATTGGGCAAGTGTACGCGAACGGCGCGCGAAAACCGCATCGTTCAGCAGGGCGACGGCGGCGTCGAAGTCCATTTGATGTCGGACAATGATGCTCGGTGCGCGCCTAGCGACGGATCCCGGCCGTCAACGGCGCCGCGGCACGTTCGCTTCCATGCAAACGGAGACACTGTGTGGGCCCCGGAGCGGCAGGCGGCGAGCGCTACGGGAAACGCGTGACACAGGGGGTATCGTAGAGCCGTTGCGTCGCCGCTGACGTCGCCATCCGCGGGGGTTCTTTGCTTTGATACCGGCAATCCGGTTGAACGGCGCCTTGTGCGACCGCTGGCTCGCGTCGAGCGCCCGCAAAAGGCGACCTATCGCGGCGAGACCGAACTGATTCCGCCGGGGACGATGGTCAAATTCGTATCGCTCGCTGCGATCTGCCTTCAAATGCCCTGGGTTCGCAGTTTGGGTACGCAAGTCGGTGCGCAAACTTGTTGGAGCTGCGGGGATGACCTCTTTGGCCTCGACTACAATGACATCGCCTGATCTGGACCACCTCGACAAGGCCCGACAGTCGAAGGGCTTCGTCGCGTCTGAACGCGTGGGATTCCCATCCAGCGCCGGCGAGCTTATCCCCGAACTCTCCGACGGGGTTCACCCGAGTTCGCCTCGCCGGTCATTCGGATCAGCGGTTCAGGAGGTCCTTGACTCGTGCGGGATCGGCGGCGAGCGGGGAGAGCGCCGCTATCGCCAAAGGATGGTTGGGGCGCGAGGGAGGTTTTTGCGTCGCCGTCCGATGGGGCAATGGTCCGATTTGGCCACGGAGTGCGGCTCGCCGTCGCGTCGCGCCAGGACCACTACGACCTGGTGAGCTGATGTCGTCAGACACAGTGATGGAGGGTCGTCAGCCATGCTAAATCGAGCGCCCGACTCGTCCGAATTCGGTCGTTCCGATGCCCCATTCTCTCGCCTGCCTCCTGACGCCTCACGGCGCCCTGCGCCTCGAAGCGGCTGAGGACGACATTGCGCTCGACGCAAGTGTGGCGGAGCGGCTAGAGGCGGCGTTCCGCAAGGGCGATGGGCATGGCCTGCTGCAACTCGGCCTCGCCGAAGCAGGAAGCCGTCTGCCGCCGGACCTCGGGTTCTGGCGGGCCTTCGCCATGCGTTTCGTTGCGGCCTGCGCCAAAGGCGAAGGCGTCGCCGAGGCGGCCCGTCCCGCGGCGCCGGCCGAGGAAGCGCTGAAGACGCTCGTCGAGGAAGCGCCGCCGATGCGCGGCGGCGAGTATCTCGACCCCGGCCGTCTTGCGGCGCTGTGGGAGGCGCTCGCGCAGGCGTTCGAGATGGAGCGCAGCGAAAGCGGCCTGTCGGTCGGCGCATTCCTTGCCTCGCGCGACAGCCGCTGGCGGCAGGTCGGCCGGGTGCATCTCAACCTCGCCGAGAACCGCAAGGATGCCGAGCGGCCGTTCGCCTTTCTGGCGACCTACGCCTCCTCGCTCGCCGCGCACGGCGCGCTGAGGCACGCCCCGCTCGGCGCCGCCCTACGGGAATACGCCGGGGCCGGCGCGAACAGCGAACTCCTGAAGCTCCTCGAACCGGTGAGCCGGGCGGGCGAAAGCTGCGCCTGGCTGAAGGCGATCGTCGATTCCGGCGAAATCTTCCATCCGCTGCGCTGGACCCCTCGCGAGGCGATGAGCCTGTTATCGGACGTCGAGCGGCTGGAGCAGGCGGGCGTTGTCGTGCGCATGCCGGCCTCCTGGCGGGGCGGGCGGCCGAGCCGACCGGCGGTCGCGGCGACTGTCGGTTCGAACGCGCCCTCGCAGGTCGGCGCGGCGCAACTACTCGATTTGCAGGTCGACGTGAGCCTCGACGGCGCGCCGCTGACGCCCGAGGAGATCGCGAGCCTGCTCGCCGCGACCGACGGTCTGGCGCTGCTGCGCGGCCAATGGGTCGAGGTCGATGCGGCGCGGCTGAAAGCGACCCTCGACCGCTACGCCGAGATCCAGCGCCTCGCGCTGAAGCAGGGCGTGTCGTTCGGTCAGGCGATGCGGCTCCTGGCGGGCGCCGATGTCGGCGCGAGCGAGGCGACTCAGGCGGCGGAGGCCTCCTGGGGACAGGTGACCGCCGGCCCGTGGCTCGCCGAGGCGCTCGCCGCCTGCCGGAGCCCGGAGACGCTCGCAGCCGTCCATCCGGGCGAGGCGCTGAAGGCGACACTCAGGCCCTACCAGGACGTCGGCCTGCGCTGGCTCGGCTTTCTTGCGCGCCTAGGCTTGGGCGCCTGCCTTGCCGACGACATGGGGCTCGGCAAGACCATCCAGGTGCTGGCCCTGCTGCTGACGGTCACCGGCCGCGGCAGCGAGCGGCGGCCGAGCCTGATCGTCGCGCCGGCTTCGCTTCTCGCCAACTGGGCGGCCGAGGCCGAGCGTTTCGCGCCGTCACTCAACGTGTTCGTCGCCCATCCCGCTTTCGTCCCCGCCGAACGGCTGCGGTCGCCCTCCGCCCAGGATATCGCCGCGACCGATCTCGTCGTGACGAGCTACTCGTCCCTTCTGCGGCTCGACTGGCTCGGCAAGACCCGGTGGCGGCTCGCCGTCGTCGACGAGGCGCAGGCGATCAAGAACCCCGACGCGAGGCAGACCCGCGCCGTCAAGGCGCTCGACGCCGAGAGCCGGATCGCGCTCACCGGCACGCCGGTCGAGAACAATCTTCGCGATCTATGGTCGATCTTCGATTTTCTCAATCCGGGGCTGCTTGGCTCGTCTAAGGCCTTCGCCGCCTTCGCCAAGAGCCTCGCCGACCGCAGGCCGCCGTCCTATGCGCCGCTGCGCAAGCTGGTCGCCCCCTACATCCTGCGCCGCCTGAAGACCGACCGCAGCGTCATCGCCGACCTGCCCGACAAGACGGAGGTCAAGGCGTATTGCGCCCTCAGCCGCAGACAGGCGGCGCTGTACCAGTCGACGGTGTCCGCCTTCGAGGAGCGGCTGAAGGAATCGAGCGAGGACATGGGGCGGCGCGGGCTGGTGCTGGCGACGCTGATGCGATTGAAGCAGATCTGCAATCACGCACAGCACGGCCTTGGCGGCGGGGCCGCGTGGACGAGCGGGGACAGCGGCAAGTTCGCGCGCCTGACCGAGATCGCCGCGACTGTCGCCAGCCGGCAGGAGAAGATGCTGGTCTTTACCCAGTTCAAGGAGGCCGTCGAGCCGCTTGGCGACCTGCTTGCCGGCGCGTTCGGCCGCCCGGGCCTGGCGCTCAGCGGCGAGACGGCGGTGGGCAAGCGCAGGGCGCTGGTGAAGGCGTTCCAGGACGACGAGACCATCCCGTTCTTCGTCCTTTCGCTCAAGGCCGGCGGCTCGGGCCTCAATCTGACGGCGGCCTCGCATGTGGTGCATTTCGACCGCTGGTGGAACCCGGCGGTTGAGAACCAGGCGACCGACCGCGCCTTCCGCATCGGACAGAAGCGCAATGTCCTGGTGCACAAATTCGTTTGCCGTGGCACAATTGAAGAGCGAATCGATGAACTGATCGAGTCCAAGCGCAAGATGGCCGAGGACCTGCTCGCTGGCGGGGGCGAGATCAACCTGACTGAACTCGCCGACGCCGAGCTGATGGCGCTGGTCAAGCTCGACCTTGCCGCCGCGACCCAGGAAGGAGGGGCGCCATGAACTACTGGGGTTTCCGGCCGTACGTGCCGGTCGCGGCGCGGCGCGCGCAGGCGGCAAAGGAAATCGCGAAGCTCACAAAAAAAGGCCGCGCGGTCTCGCCGGTCATCGTCGAGGGTCGCAAGATCGCCAGGAGCTTCTGGGGCAAGGCGTGGTGCGACAACCTTGAGCGCTATTCGGACTTCGCCAACCGCCTGCCGCGTGGGCGAACCTACGTCAACAACGGCTCCGTGATCGACCTCCAGATCGAGCGCGGCAAGGTCGAGGCGCTGGTCAGCGGCTCAGAAATCTACAAGGTCAAGATCGACATCGCGGTGGCGGCGCCGGCGCGCTGGAAGGCCATTTGCGCCGACTGCGCCGGCTCCGTCGGCACCCTCGTCGAGCTCCTGCAAGGCAAGCTGTCGAAGTACGTCATGGAGCGCGTCTGCCGAGAGGCCGACGGGCTGTTCCCGGCGCCGCGCGAAATCAAGATGTCCTGCTCCTGCCCCGACTGGGCGGGCATGTGCAAGCACGTGGCGGCGACGCTTTACGGGGTCGGCGCGCGGCTCGACTCTCAACCGGACCTCTTGTTCACGCTTCGCGGCGTCAACCGGGAGGACATGGTCTCGATCGTCGGCGCCGATCTGCCGCTGACCGCGACGCCCGCTGCGAGCGACCGCGTACTCGCTGACGACGATGTTGCGGCTCTGTTCGGTCTCGACATGGCCGAGCCGGCGACGGCGAAGCGGGATCTCGTTACGGCTGATGGCGCTGAGGCTGTCGCCGACAAGGCAAAGTCGCGTGCGAAACCGGCGCAGGCGGCCTCGCCGGCGAAGGCAAAGACGAGGACAAAAAGACAGACGGCTGTGGCGGCGTCAGGCGAGCCCCCGGCGGATCGAAAGTCGCCGCGCGCGACGCAACCCGTTGCGACGAGCAGCGCTCGAACGTCAAGGAAAGCAAAATCGCCTTCTGACAAGCCTTCAGTCGAACGCATTTGCGCTGCCGGGCCGAAGGCGGAGACGGTCGTCGAAGGCGACGCCCACCCTCAGCGCAAGGGGCGTCACGCCACGACTGCACAACCGGGTCGCACGCGAGCGGCCAAGTGGATCGGCGCACGGGCGCGCAGGATGGGAGCGTGACGGTCAATGAACCCGCAGTGTCGAGAGCCGCGCGCCCGAGGTCGATGCGGTTGTTGAGCGGCGTGGGGTCCACTTGACGATCGTCCGATCGTCATCGCAACCCGTTGAACGGATAGCTTGTGCCGGGGTAAAGCCGCAGAGCCGAATGCACGGCATTGCGGGGAGCGGCGCGAGCACCGATGATCGGCTGCAAATGCATTCTGAATCGCCGGCTGCTTCGGCTGGGCCTTTGCCCCGAGCGACAAGGTCATGCAGATCGAGAATGACTACGACAAGGAGGTCTACAACGGCGACATCGGCTATATCGACGACGTC
>NZ_JBKQOT010000807.1:0-3046 GCF_052145395.1 Roseiarcus sp. | reverse complement strand
CAAAAGGTCTGGGGGATGAAGTCGGATCTGCCGTTCAACGGCGGCACCCTCACGACCGGCGGCGACCTGGTGTTCTGGGGCGACCTTCACGGCGACTTCCGCGCGATCGACGCCAAGAGCGGCCAGGAGCTGTGGAAGAAGAACCTCGGCTCGGGCATCGGCGCGGGTCCCATCACCTATTCGGTGAACGGCAAGCAATATGTCGCGGTCGTTATCGGTCGCACAGTCTCGATCCCGGCCTTCGTCGGGTTCATCGGCGAAAAAATGATCGCGGCGACCCCCGAAGGCGGCGCGCTGTTCGTCTTCACCGTCGATTGAGCAACAGCGAGAGGGAGGAGACGGAGATGCGTTTTGTTTCTTTACACACGGCGTTTGCTGTCTCCGCCCTGCTGGCGGCCTGCGCGAGCGTTCCTCCCGCGCTCGCGCAGGATCCGCCTGACAATGCGTTGCGCCTCTGCGCAGACCCCAGCAATCTGCCGTTCTCCAGCGACGATCCGGCGAAGCCCGGTCTCTATGTCGAGATCGGCGACGCCATCGGCAAGGCCCTTGGACGACCGGTGACGCATGTCTGGTACCGCACCTATTTCGGCAAGCGCGCGGTGCGCGTGACCATGCTCGCCAAACAGTGCGATGCGACCATCGGCCTGCCCGAAAGCGACGATTTCATGGGGCCGAAGGTCATCTTCTCGAAGCCGCTGTTCAACCTCGGCTACGCCATCGTTGCGCCAAAAGAGCGGTCGATCGCGAACGTCGAGGAACTCAAGGGCAAGCGGGTTGCGGTGCAGTTCGAAACCGAGCCGCAGAACATCGTCGGCCCGCGTGACGACATCGAAGCCGTCACCGTGCTCTCGCCCGACGCCGGCATGAAGGCGCTGGCGGAAGGGCGCGCCGACGCGGCCTTCCTCTGGGCGCCGTCAGCGGGCTACCTCAACAAGACCGCCTACGAGGGACGCTTCGCCGTCGTCCCGGTCGACGGGCCGAGGCTCACCTATCCGACCGCGATCGGCTACGCCAAGACTTCGAAGAGCTTGCGCGATTCGATCGACGCCGTGCTGCCCGAGGTGTCGAAGCAGTTTCCGGCGCTGCTGGCGAAGTATGGCGTCGGCCCCGACGCGCCGGAGACGCGCGGCGCCGCGGAGAGGCCTGCTGCAATCGAGAAGTCCTCGCTCGTCGTCGCTCAGGCGGAAGGCGCCGCGACGCCGGCCTCTGCTTCGCCGGCCGCTCAGGCGACGCCTGCGTCGACGCCCGCGGCCGCGCCCACCCAGACGGCGAAAGCCGAAGTCAGCGCCCGCGATCCCGGCAAACCCGCCGGCGATGGAACGGGAGAGTTCGACGTCGCGCCTGCGCCACTGCCCGCCACCCCGGACCTCATCGCCGCCGGCAGGGAAGTGTTCAACGGGACCTGCGCCCATTGCCACGGAGTGGACGCGATGCAGGGGGTCAAGAAGATCGACCTGCGCCGCCTGACGCTGCGGTACGGCGACGGGGCGCACAACATGTTCTGGAAGACCGTCCACGAGGGCCGGCAGACCAAGGGCATGCCGGCTTGGAAGGAGGTGTTCACCGACGAGCAACTCGCCCAAATCTATGCCTTCCTGTCGGCGATCCAGTCGGCGGAATAGTCGAGCGGTTTCTCTCGCGTCGGACCGAGAGCATCGGAACCCGGTTTTGGCTTTTACAGTTGCCGATCGCTCTGCGATCGAGACATTCCGTGGGACGAAGGATGAAGGCGATGATCACGAGACGTTTGTTCTTGCAATCCGGCGCCGCGGCGACGGCCCTCGCCGCGGGGGCGCGCGCCGCGCAAGCCGATACGCCGGGCGTGACCGACACGGAGATCAAGATCGGCCAGACCCTGCCCTACAGCGGCTCGGAGTCCGCCTATGGCGTGATCGGCCGCACCGAGGCCGCCTTCTTCAAGATGATCAACGACAAGGGCGGCTTGAACGGGCGCAAGATCGACCTGATCAGCCTTGATGACGGCTACAGCCCACCCAAGACCGTCGAGCAGGTGCGTCGGCTCGTCGAGGACGAGAAGGTGGCCTTCCTCTTCAACACGCTCGGCACCGCGCCCAACCTTGCGATCCGACAATATCTCAACGACAACAATGTCCCGCAGCTCTTCGTGGCCACTGGCGCGAACATCTTTGCCGACCCGGCGCGCTATCCCTGGACGATGGGCTACAATCCGAGCTACGAGACCGAGGCGCACGTCTACGGCAAGCATATCCTGGCGACCAAGCCGGACGGTAAAATCTCGGTGCTGTTCCAGAACGATGGGTTCGGCAGGGATTATCTCGACGCACTGAAGGAAACGCTCGGCGACAAGGCCGGCGCGATGATCGTCAAGGAGGCCTCCTACGAGACGAGCGAGCCGACCGTCGACTCGCAGGTCGTGACCTTGCAGGGCTCGGGCGCCGACATCTTCCTCATCGTTGCAACGCCAAAATTCGCCGCGCAGGCGATCCGCAAGTCCTACGATCTCGGCTGGAACGCCGTGCGCTATCTAAGCAACGTTTCGCCATCGATCGCGACCGTCCTGAAGCCCGCCGGGCTCGAGAAGTCGAAGGGCCTCATCACCGGCGGCTACGTCATCGACGTCAACGATCCGCATTGGAAGGACCAACCGTCGATTCAGGAATGGAAGGCCTTCACCGACAAATACATGTCGGCGAAAGAGTATGGCGACGCCAATGCGGCCTACGCTTTCGGCGTGGCCTCGACCATGGTTCAGGTCCTCAAGCAGTGCGGAAGCGACCTGTCGCGCGAAAACGTCATGCGTCAGGCGGCGAACCTGAAGTCGTTCGCGGCGCCAATGCTAATCCCTGGCATTACCGTCGACACGTCGCCCGACAATTTCAGCCCGATCCGCCAGCTGCAGCTCCTGACGTTCGATGGGACAAGCTGGCAGATCGTCGGTGCGGTGATGCACGACTGATAGTAGAGGGCGGTCTCAGGTGTGGGCGCTTCGTGCCGCCAAGCGAAGCGCTCGAAAGTGCAAGCGCAGGTATAGTCGAGGCGGATCCCCGTGCCCGCGCGCTCGCAG
>NZ_JBKQOT010000806.1:0-10006 GCF_052145395.1 Roseiarcus sp. | reverse complement strand
AGGTGGCTTGCCGGAAGGGAGTTCGATAAGTGCTCGATGATCGCTCACCGCGTCGTTTCGTTGAATCCCGCAATGTAACGGACCTGGTCGGCCGCGAAAAAAGAGGCTCTGAGGGAAGCGTGACCATGCGCACGACCTCCCAGGAGGAAATCCAATACGATTATGACTCCGGCAACGACTTCTACGAGCTGTGGCTCGATTCGCGGATGATCTATTCCGCGGCGCTGTTCACTTCGGACGCGCAATCGCTCGAAGAGGCGCAGGTCGAGAAACTGCGCTTTCACGCCGACGCCGCTGGAGCGGGCCCAGGCGCGCGGATCCTCGATGTCGGATGCGGCTGGGGCGCGCTGCTGCGCTATCTGGTCGATGAAAGGGACGTCGGCGAGGCGGTCGGCCTGACGCTGAGCCTCGCTCAAAAGCAGCGATTCGAGGAAGGGCCGGCGCACTCGCGGGCGCGGATGGTCATCTCGAACTGGCAGCACTACCACGATCCGCAGCCGTTCGACGGGATCGTCTCGATCGGCGCGTTCGAGCATTTCGGCCGCTGCGACCATTCGCCCGAGGAGCGGCTTGCCGTCTACGCCCAGTTCTTCGATTTCTGCCGGCGCCGGTTGCCTCGGGGCGGCAAACTGTCGCTGCAGACCATCGCCTACGGCCGCATCCGCCAGCTCACGCCGTTCCTGCGCGAAAAGATCTGGCGGGAGAGCGAGTTGCCGACGGCGGACGAGGTTCTGCTGGCGGCGTCGCGCTGGTTCGAGCCCGAGCAGTTGCTGAACCATCGCCAGCACTACGCCCGCACCCTGCGCAAATGGGAGCGGCGCCTGCTCGCGGCCCGAGCGCCGGCCGAGGCCCTGGTCGGCCCGGAGAAGGTCGCCGACTACCTGCGCTATCTCGACGAGGCCGCATTGGGGTTCGAGAACGGCGCCATCCAGCTTCTCCGGATCGCCTTCCGCCGTCACTGAGGGCGAGGCCAGCGACAGCGCGACGCCGGGCGCGGGGCCTCGCCGCGGTCACGTGAAAGGCCACTCCGGGCCGCTCGACGCCGAAAGCGCCTTGCTGAACGAGGCGACGGGCGACATGAAACCCGCGCGCCGGCGGGTCTTGCGCCTGATCGCGTTGGCGACCTCGCTCCAGTCGTGAGCCATCTCCTCGCTGCTCGCCTCCTGGGCCCGCCGGCAGGCCGTGGAATAGGCCTCCGAGCCCTGGGTGACCATCAGCGCGTTCGCCTCGAAGTCGACGCCGAGCCGGACGCCGCGGGGACGCTGAGCCTGCAACATGTTCGTTCCCTTTCCTCGTGATTGGCCGTTGCCATGAACCGTTGCATGCTCCTCCCGCCGCCGCCCACGCTGTGACGTCGCGCACAGCGCGAACGGAGGCGACCGACGTGGACGGCCCAGAAAGTGAGATAAGATAAAGTGGGAGAGGGGCGTCCCCTTCCCCCTCACGGGGAAGGTGGCCGCGAAAGCGGCCGGACGAGGGTCTGCTGCGCGATTGGGAAACCTACCGCTCCACCCGCGTCCAGCCGTGCAGGCCGAGGCGCTCCTGCGGCAGGTAGGCGGCCTTGTAGCCCATCTTCTTCGACCCCTCGACCCAATAGCCGAGATAGACGTGCGGCAGGCCGAGCGCGCGGGCCTTGGCGATATGGTCGAGGATGACGAAGGCGCCGAGCGACCGGCGCGCGTGGTGGGGTGCGTAGAAGGAATAGACGAGCGACAGCCCGTCGGCGAGGCGGTCGGTCAGGCAGACGGCGTAGAGCGCGCCGCCCCCGATCGTGTCTTCCGGCGTGCGGCGCAGCCGATACTCGGCAAGCTGCGTGTCGATATGCGTGTCCTCGACCATCATGGCGAAGTCGAGCGACGACATGTCCGCCATCCCGCCCTCCGGGTGGCGCGCGTCGAGATAGGCGCGGAACAGCGCGAAATGCTCGTTGTTCGGCTTCGGGGCGATGAAGTTTCCGATGAGATCGGCATTGGCTCGCATCGCCCGGCGCTGGCTGTCGTTCGGGCGGAAGTCCTCGACCAGCACGCGCACCGAGACGCAGGCGCGGCAGCTTTCGCAGGCCGGACGATAGGCGATCGTCTGGGAGCGGCGGAAGCCCGTCTGGGTCAAGAGGTCGTTCAGAGACGCGGCCCGCTTGCCCACCAGATGGGTAAAGATCTTGCGCTCCTGCTGACCGGGCAGGTACGGGCACGGCGAGGGCGCTGTCAGATAGAACTGCGGGGCGTCGCGCACTTCCCTGGTCACGCTTTGCCCACTCCCTTTGTCATCCGTTTCGAGTGCGCCGCTCCCTAACGCGAACGCAAGCCGGCGGCTGCGCGCGTCACAGCCGCCGCACGATCACGACCCCGGCGATGATGTCGTGAAGGCACCGTTTCTCCGAGTCGACGAGCGACACCAGAAAAACCGGGGGAAAGCACCAGCTCACGTAGAACAGAACCGCGTGCACCGCAGCGTTGACGAACGGGACGCGCCGGCCGCTGTCGTGCAGGCGCATCTCGAGGTCCATGACGCGCATGCCCGGCGTCGCCATTTTGGCGCCCGACACCGTGAGGCCGTTGTAGAAGAACGCGACGATCGGCCACAGCGGCGGCAGGAACAACAGCGCCAACCCGAGCGTCAAAACGATCGAGGTGGTCCAGAAAAGCGCGACGAGGACGCTGACGATCACGAAGTCGAGGCAGACGGCGATGATCCGCCGTGTGCGGACACCGGCGAGGGCGTCACTGCGCACGGATTGCGGCGGCGTCGCTGCGACGAATTGAGACATGGAAAACCTCCGGGCCGAAGCGGCCCTCTGAGCGTGCGGGAAGGATGTGGGACAGGCGGCGGTCAAGTCAAGATCGGCTTTGTCGCAGTCCTTCGACGACAGGGTCGCGCGAGCCCAGGAGTCCGGAGGGCCTGAGCGCGATAAAGACGATCAGCAAGGCATAAACGGCGAGGTCGCGGTCGTCGATCGGAAAGACCGCCGACCACCCGGCCTCCGCGGCGCCGATGACAAGGCCGCCGAGAAAAGCGCCGGGCAGGGAGCCAATTCCTCCGACGACGGCCGCGGCGAGCGCTTTCAGGGTCAAGGTCGCCGACAGCGCGTAGCCGACCGCCCCGTAGGAGGCGGTCATGATCGCCCCGGCGAGTCCGGCCAGCGCTCCCGACAAGGCGAAGGCGCGCGCGGTCGTCGCCGAGGGGCTGACTCCGAGCAATTCCGCGCCGAGCGGGTCGTCGGCGTAGGCCCGCCACTCGCGGCCGGCGCGCGTCCAGCGGAAAACGACGACGAGGGCGAGGGCGACGCCGAGCGCGACGCCGCTCGCGACAAAAGTCATCGGCGTGGCGGCGGCGACGAAGTCGCCCGAGCGCGCGAGCGCAAACGGCTGGTTGAGCACAGGCGTCATCCAGCTGGCGCGATCGCCCTGGGCGACTCGCAAAAGCTCCTGCAGGAAGATCGCGAGCCCGACGGTCGCGACCAGCGTCTGCTGACCGCGCGCCCGCCTCAACGGGATGAAGACGCAGCGCGCCGTGGCGAAGCCCCAGCCGAGCGCCACCGCGGCGGCCATGACGAAAGCTGCAGCGAGCAGGGGCGCGGGCGGCAGGCCGGCGAGCGCCAGCGCCGTCATCGCGGCGCCATAGCCGCCCGCCGCCGCAAGCTCCCCGAAAGCGAAATTGATCCGGCCGATAAGGCCGTAGATCAGCGAGTAGGCGGCGGCGAGCAGGGCGTAGATGGCGGCGAGCGGCAGGCCGTCGAGCGCCATCTGCAGGGCGTAGGCCGCGCGCCTCGACAGGACCGGGGCCCGCGTCAGATCCCCGAGCGGGGCCGGGTCGGCGGCCCGTCCTTCCGGCGTCGCCAGCCAGTAGCGGACGAGGGCGAAAAGCCGCGCCTCGCCGAGCGCTTCGCCGTCGAGCGTCAGCCCGATGAGATCGCGCGATTCCCGCGGCCGTCCCGGCTCGCGGAACCGGCAGGCGGCGAGATGGCGTTCGGGCACCGGGCCGGACGGCCGGGCGGAAAACGCGACCGCGAGTCCGCGGCCGTCCGGGTCCGGGGTCTCGGCGAGAATGTCGATCGCGGCGCCGTCGGCCATGAGCGCCGGCAGCGCCATGCGGCAGAGGCGCGCCTGGTCGGTCTCGACTTGCGGCGAGCAGCCCGCGAGCAGGAGCGCAAAGAGGACGACCGCGAGCGCCCGGATCATTCGCCCCGCCTTCGCGCCGCGAGCCGCTTCTGCTTGGCGCGATTGCCGCAGACCTCCATCTCGCACCATCGGCGTCCGTTGTTCTTGGTCGTATCGAGGAAAAGCCAGCCGCAGGCGTGGCCGCCGCACTGCTTGATGCGGCTGAAGTCGCCCTCGGTGAACACTTTGACGGCGGCGAGACCGATTGGGCCAAGGGCGGCCTCGACGGGCGAAGCGTGGACGCTCCAAGCCCATCTGCAGGCGCTGGCGTCCGCGATCATCGTCGCGTGCGACAGGCACCGCGCGTGCAGGGCTGAGAGCTTGGCCAGCGCGGCCTCGGGCGGGTCGCCGCCGGCGGCGATCGCCGATCCGACAGCCTGGATCGCCGCGCGCAGCGCGCGCGCGACGACGAGAAGCTCCTCCGCACGACCGGGGTCGGCCGAGAGTTCGGCGCGCAGGCTCGCGACGTCGTCCAGCGACAGCGTCCCGGCGTGCTCGATCCAGGCGGCAACGTTATCCGCCTCCCGCACGTGGTTCTGGTGCTGATCCGTTCCGCGTCCCGACTCGGTGTTGGCGAAGTCGAAGGCGATTGATCCGCCGACCAGCGGCAGCGAGCCGGCGCGAGACGGGGGCAGTTCGGAACCGGGATGAGTGCTAACTGTCATTCTGCACTTTACAAGTTAGGGCGGCGTGCTAGCCTCGGCAAGCTAACCAGTAAAAACACTATAGGAGGTTAAAATGCGGGTCGGCTCCCTGGTTCCCCTGTCGCTCGCCGTGTCGATGGCCTTCGTCGGCGCGGGTCACGCCCAAATCAAGATTGGCGTCGCCGGTCCGATCACCGGCGCAAACGCCGCCTTCGGGGCCCAGTTGACGCAGGGCGTCGAGCAGGCCGTCGATGACATCAACACGGCCGGCGGCATTCTCGGCCAGAAGCTCGTCGTCGAGCCGGGCGACGACGTCTCCGATCCGAAACAGGGCGTGTCGGTCGCCAACAAGTTCGTCGGCGACGGCGTCAAGTTCGTCATCGGCCACTTCAATTCGGGCGTGACCATCCCGGCCTCCGACGTCTATTCGGAGAACGACATTCTGTTCATCACGCCGTCGGCGACCAACCCCAAGGTGACCGACCGCAAGCTCTGGGACGCGTTCCGCACTTGCGGCCGCGACGACCAGCAGGGACTGGTGTGGGCCGAGCTCGCCCGCGACAAGCTCAAGGGCAAGACAATCGCCATCATTCACGACAAGACGCCCTACGGGAAGGGGCTCGCCGACGCCGCGCGCGACGACATGCACAAGTTCGGCGTCAACGAGGTCCTGTACGAAGGCGTGAACACCGGCGAGAAGGACTATTCCGCGATCGTCTCCAAGATCAAGCAAGCCGGGGCCGACTATCTGATGTGGGGCGGCCTCCATACCGAGGGCGGCCTCATCCTGCGCCAGATGCGCGACCAGGGCCTGAACACGGTCATGATCTCCGGCGATGGCATCACCGACTGGGAGTTCGCCGCAATCGGTGCCCCGGCGTCGAAGGCACGCTGATGACCTTCGGACCCGAGCCGCGCAAGAACCCCAACGCCCAGGAGGCGGTCGCGGCCTTCAAGGCCAAAGGCTTCGACCCGCAGGGCTATACGCTCTATTCCTACGCCGGCGTCCAGATCATCAAGCAGGCGGCGGAGAAGGCCAATTCGCTCGATCCCAAGAGGGTCGCGGACGTCATGCATTCCGGCACGCCCTTCCATACCGTGATCGGCGACATCGCCTTCGACAAGAAGGGCGACCGCACGACGGTCGACTACGTCTGGTACGTCTGGAAGAAGGAGCCCGACAGCAAGATCGGTTTCGAGCAGCTTTAGGACAAGGGCGGCACGCTCGGCGCGCTCCGTGGCTTTCTGGAACAGCCTTTCCGGCCGGTAGGGGCGTGGTAGACACCGGGGCGCGGCGATGCGAGCCGCGCTCAGGAATGCGCGCCCATGACCGTTCTCGTCACCGGAAGCTCAGGGCACCTCGGCGAGGCGCTGATGCGCACGCTGCGAGCGGACCGGCGCGATGCGATCGGCCTCGACGTCCTGCCGTCGCCGTTCACCGACGTCGTCGGGTCGATCGCGGATCGCGGCCTCGTCAAACGCGCGATGAACGGCGTCCGAGCTGTCCTGCACACGGCGACTCTGCACAAGCCGCATGTCGGCACGCATGGGCGCGACGCCTTTGTCGAGACCAACGTGCTGGGCGCCCTGATCCTGCTCGAGGAGGCCGCGCGCGTCGGGGTCGAAAGCTTCGTCATGACCTCGACCACTAGCGCCTTCGGCGACGCGCTAAGACCCCCGCCGGGCGAGCCCGCCGCCTGGATCGACGAAGAGGTCGCGCCGGTTCCCAAGAACATCTATGGCGTCACCAAGACCGCGGCCGAGGACCTCTGCCGGCTCTTCTGGCGCAACGAGCGGTTGCCCTGCATCGTCTTGAGAACCTCGCGGTTCTTTCCCGAGCCCGACGACGATCCGCAGGCGCGGGCGGCGTTCACCTCAGACAACCTGAAAGTGAACGAGTTTCTCTACCGACGCGTGGCGATCGAGGACGTCGTCGACGCCCATCTCGTCGCCGCCGAACGCGCGCCCGCGATCGGCTTCGGCCTCTATGTGATCAGCGCGACGACGCCGTTCCAGCGCGAGGACGCGGCGCGGCTGCGCGACGACGCGGCCAGCGTCGCACGCGAGCGGGTTCCCGGTTGGCAGGACGAATACGCCCGGCGCGGCTGGCGGATGGCGGCCTCGATTGACCGCGTCTACGACAACGCGCTGGCGAGGCGCGAACTCGGCTGGCGGCCGAAGTGGGATGTCGAGGCGGTCGTCGCGCGCCTCAGGGAGACCGGCGACATCCGCGGGCCGCTGGCGAAGGCCATCGGCGAGAAGGGGTATCACGCCGAGCCTTTCGAGGGACGGCCTTATCCCGCGTAGGATGGCGGCGCGGAACTCGGCCTTATCAGCTTGCTTTCGCCCGCAGCGCCGCGTCCGCCGTTTGCCATTGAGCGGCGCGGGCGCGCACCGCCGTGACGAACCACTGCGGCGCGCGGTGCGCCTCGGCGAGCACATTGACCAGCGCCGCCAGCGCCTCGATCGACTGACAGGAGTCGGCTCGCTCGATCAGCCACTGCGCCTCTTCGTCGGTGACGAACCCGATCGGCCGGGACTGCCAGACGACATGGTCGGTGATCAGCTCGACAAACAGCTCCGTCCAGTCCGGCGCGTTGTTCATGCCTGCGCGGGCGACCGCGAACAGTTCCTCGGCGGCCTCCCGGGTGACCTCGCCTTCGGCGAAGACTTCCCGCCTCAGCCATGCGACGTCCTGTGCGGTGACTCTACGGCCGAGGATCATCGCGCTGACGATCGACCGGCTCTTCTCGACTGCGAGACCCATAACGCTATCCTTCATTCTGACGCCCGACCCGCCGGCTCTCATCCGCCGGCTCCCTTTGTCGATGACAGTCTGAGCGCTGATGTCTTCCGAGAAATGAATCCTGACGCAGCGGAAAAGGTTCCCTTCGGGCACGGTTAAGGCCCGGCAAAGCCGTATGGTTTCGCGAAAATGAAGCCGGCGGGGCTTCAGCCAGGCGGGGCTTCAGCCCACAGCCGCGAGCCGTTCGATAAGAAAAGCCCGCGCCGCCGGGTCGGTCTCCAAGCCGATCGCAACGGTGTAAGCCTGCCGCGCGGCGTCGCGCTCGCCAATCCTCGCGTTCAGGTCCGCCTTCGCCACCCAGTAAGGCTCGAACGCGTCGAGCCGGCCCTCGCCGCCGGCCGCCTCCAGGAGCGCGAGCCCCTCCGCTGGATCCCGCGTGTGGGCGACGGCGGCCGCCCGGTTGATCGCGACGACCGGGGAGCCGGTCAGGACATAGAGGGCGTCGTAAAGAGCGGCGATCGCCTCCCAGTCGGTCGCCCCGACGAGCCGGCGCGCGGCGTGTGCGGACTGGACGGCCGCTTCGAGCTGGAAACGCCCGGCCGATTGCGCCGCGCTCGCCTGTTGCAGAAGGCGCTCCGCCTCGTCGATCGCGGCTGCGTCCCAGAGCGCCGCATCCTGTTCGCTCAGCGAAACGTAGCGCCCGAGCGCGTCGCGCCGGGCGGCGCGGCGGGCGTGGGCGAAGAGCATCAGGGCGAGGAGGCCTTTGGCCTCGGGCTCGTCCGGCGCGAGTGCGGCGACCATGCGGCCGAGCCAAATGGTCTCCTCGGCAAGATCGCGCCCGCGCGGGTCGTCCGAGAAGGCTTCGTCCCAGCCGTGGGAGAAAGCGGCGTAGATCGCCTCGAAGACCGCCGCCAGACGCTCGGGCAAATCCTCGCGCTCGGGCATGCGGAACGGCACGCCGGCGAGTCGGATTTTCGCCTTGGCGCGCGCGAGCCGCTGGCCCATCGCCGCGGGCGACGCGATCGCCGCCGCGTCGAGGCCGAGGATCGTCTGCAGCAGGAGGGGCGCGATCGCCTCATCGATCGCCGGATGGGCGCAGGCGAACATGAGCGCGAGACGGCGGTCGGGGATCGTCTCCCGCTCCGCCGTTTCGAGCTCTTCGGCGATTAGCGCCAGCGTGGCTTCGGACGCCTGCGCGCTTTGGCGCCGGCGGGCGGCGTCGACAAGCTTTCGTCGCGCGGCGATGACGAGCCAGCCCTCCGGGTTCGCCGGGACGCCCTGTGGCGGCCACACAGCGAGGGCGGCGGCGAAGGCGTCGGCGAGGGCGTCCTCCGCCCCCGCCAAGTCCCGCTCGCGCGCGGCGAGGAAGGCGACGAGCTTGCCATTGCTCTCGCGCGCCGCGCGCTCGGCGGCCGCCAGCGCCGACCTGGTCCGATCGGGCGCGACCGGCTTCATCGTGGCCTCGGCGCGGGCGTGGGTCACATCGGCCAGATCGGCCGGACCTCGATCGCGCCGGTCGCGGCGCCCGGGCAGCGCGCCGCCCAGGCGATCGCGGAGTCGAGATCAGCCGCCTCGATCAGATAATAGCCGCCGAGCTGTTCCTTGATCTCGGCGTAGGGTCCGTTCAGCACGTGGGGCTTGCCATCTTTCACGCGGACGACGGTCGCCGTCGCGCTCGGGTGCAAGCGCTCGCCGCCGACATAGGCGCCGGCCTCCTTCATCGCCGCCGTATAGGCGCCATAGGCCGCCGTCATCTGTCCCAAGGTTTCCTTGGGCGCCGCCTGCATCGCCTTCTCGTCCGTGTGGATCATCAGCAAATAGCGCATTGTTCGTCTCCATGCGGGCGCGGCTCTTAGACGCGCTCGAGACAAAGACGCGCGGCCCCCCGGCGTTTCGACAGCAGCAGGCGAAAAAGCGAGCGTTGCGCCCTCAGGTTCGCAAATATCTGTCTGGCCAGTCGATCGTGCGAGTCCACGGCTCCGTCGCCGCCGCTTCGTCGTAGCGCGGGATCTTGTCGTTAGCGAAGCCGTGACCCATCAGGCCGTCACGACCAGCGCACGGTCGTTTTGATCGCCGTCGCGCTGGTCGAGGTCGTAAGAAGCCGACAAACGCAGGGCCGGAGCTATTTTCCGCCGTGGCCGCTGCCATGACCGGATCCGCCGCCTCCGCCTGCCCCGGAAGCGGACGACGAGGCCGACCCGGACGCCGAGCCGTTGCCGCTGGTCGAGGCCGACGCGCTCGAGGACGACGACGCCGATGCGCTGCCTCCGCCGCCGCCTGCACCGCCGCCGCCGCCACCGCTGCCGGACCCGCCGCCGCGGCCCACCCCTGCGCCGCCGCCGGACCCGCCGCCGCTCGCAGAAGCCGTGCCGCCGCCCGTCGCCGAGCCGCCGCCCGAACTGGATGCCGAACCGCCCGCCGAGGCGGAACTGGTTCCGCTTCCGCCGCCTCCTCCTCCG
>NZ_JBKQOT010000805.1:0-4746 GCF_052145395.1 Roseiarcus sp. | reverse complement strand
TCGTCGGCAAGCGCTTCAACGCCTTCGCCGCCGAGCACTGGCTCACCGCCGATGGCGACGGGCGCGACCCGGCTCAGGCGCGCGATCCGGATGCGCCCTGCGACCGCCTCGCCTGCGTCGCCGCTTTGCCGGAAGGCGAGTCGCTAAGCCTCGTTCTCGACCGGCTGGCGTTCGACGAGGATTGCGGCCGCGCCGAGATCGTCGTGAGCGCGCTGAGCGCGCCCGGCGACTGCGGCGCGAAATTCGTGCTCGACGAGAAGGCCCTCGCGAAGCTCGGCGCAGTGGGTCTGACCTGGAGCGACGAGAAGGGCTTTGCGCTCACCGCCGACCGCACGACCGAGCAGAACCGCCCCTGGTCGCCCGCCCCCGCGCCGACGCTCGACGACCGGATCGTCCGCCCGGGCCATGCGACGACCCATGGGGCGGAGCCGGGGGAGGGCGAGGAGGCGCCGGGGCCGCCGTAGCGACCTTTCCTCGCATACCGCCAATCGCCGTCCCCACTCTGCTCAGCCGAGCGACATTTTGCTCAGGTCGATGATCGTGCCGGACAACAGGGGAGCGAGCACCGCTACGAACGTCGCGGTCAAGTCGCCAAATTGTAGCTTGAGGCCGTGATTGTCCTTCCAGTCCTGCACGGTTTTCCACCCGGCCACCTTCCACTTCACGGCGTCGGCCTTCTCATGCCGCACGGGGTGCGACGCAGGCTTCTTCGGAGCGGCCTGGGATGCAGGCGGCGCCGTGAACTCGTAGATGTTCCCGGCGTCGTCTTCGCCGAAATAGCTCGCCAGCGGCGGCTTGCCGGGCGCGGCGACGAGCTTCAACTGTCTGGTCGTTCCTCCAATGTCCATCACGGACAGGATCGCCGGCGCCTGCTCGTCCGAACCGGCGACGACTTCGACGGAGAAGAATTTCCCGTGCCTGTTTTTGAGGTAGACCGCCGGCGACGCTTCGGGCGTCGTCGGCGCGGGCGCCTTGTTTGCCGCGTCGAAAGAGGCGTGCGTCTTCCCGGCGATGTCGATTTCGCCCGTCAGGCAATAGAGGGCCGGCACAAAAATCAGGATGAGCAGGAGCGATCCGAGCGCCCCGGCGAAACTCGTGATCGAGGTCTTGAGGGTCTTCAACGAGTCGAATTCGAGGGCCGCGGCCTTTGCGGCCGCGTCGGCGGCGGCTTTTGCGGCCGCGTCGGCGGCGTTCCCGGCGCTGGACTGGCCCGATGCGGACTGGAGGGCCGGCGTGTTGGGAGAGGCGGCGCTTGTCGCGGCGCGGTCTGTCGCGGTCGCGGCCGGGGCGCCCGTCGCGACGGTGGGTGTTGCGGCCGGAGCGCTGTTCGACGTCGTGGCGTCCTTCGAGTCAGGGGCGGTCGCCGCCTTGACGGCGTCGAGGACCCCTCCGGTCCAGTCGGTCGCCGAAGACAAGGCGACGGTCGTGACGACGAGAAGAATCGAGCCGATGAAGAACAGCGTCAGAGCATTGTTGATCTTGTGCCGCAGCACGTAGCTGTCCGACCACGCGCCGTTGATGTCTTTCGTTTCGAACCGCCAGCCGAGCAGCGCGGCGGCGAAGGTCAGCGAGACGACTCCAATGGACACCGCCATCGCGCCCAGTCCCATCTGGGCGTAGATCTGGTCGTTCAATGCGTTGACGTCTTTAAGGAAGTCGCACTTCGCAAGCAAAGCGGCGGAAACCGGGAATAGCCGTTGAAACAGACCGCCGATTTGCGTTCCGACAGCCCAGGAGGCGAGTTTGAAGACGCCAAATCCGGCGAGGATCGGAACGCCGAGCGCCACAATCAGACCCAAAAATTTGGCCCCGTTGCTGCTGCCGACATGGCCATGGGTTTCGAGCACATTGCGTATGCTCGCCGCCGCCGCGAGGACGGCGAGCGCGCAGATGGCAAAGAGCGCGACGTGCGTGACGGAGAAGTGGAAGGTGTTCGCGATCAAGCCGTTCACAAGGGGATCCCTCCCGGGGCCGCAGAACACGTCGATAGGCAGCGGCGGATTCGACCCGGCGTTTTCCAACTCGACCGCACCCTCCCGGATTTCTTGCGGCCCGAACGAAAGCAGGCAGACGATCAGCCAGAGCGCCGCAGCAAAGGCGACGAGCGGCGCGGCGAAAGAGATGAGCGAAAATGTGAATGGAAGGCCGCGCGCCCGGGTCTGCTCGTAGAATTTCTCGACGTCGATGACGCGTCCGGTCGTTCCCGGCGGAAGGTCGCGCGGCGGTTTGCCTGTTATGTAGGCGAGGTACTGGTCGGACCTCGGCCCGAAGCTGACTTGCATGAAGTTTCTCCCCCCGGGAAACGAAATTCACGAGTCGGTAAGTGCTTGTCAAGCGCCACCCCAGAGGTCAATAGGAGCAATCCCGCGTTTGCGCCCCGACTCGCCCGCCTTTTGGACCCCGATGCGCCTTTCCCGCTATTTTCTGCCCATCCTCAAGGAAACGCCGAAAGAGGCGGAGATCGTGTCGCACCGGCTGATGCTGCGCGCCGGCATGATCCGCCAGGAGGCGGCCGGCATCTACGCCTGGCTGCCGCTGGGCCTGCGCGTGCTGCAAAAAATCTGCGCCATCGTGCGCGAAGAGCAGAACCGCGCCGGCGCCATCGAGCTCTTGATGCCGACGCTCCAGTCGGCCGAGCTCTGGCGCGAATCCGGCCGCTACGACGACTACGGCAAGGAAATGCTGCGCATCCGCGACCGGCACGAGCGCGACATGCTGTACGGACCGACCAACGAGGAGATGATCACCGAGATGTTCCGCGCCTCGGTCAGGTCCTACAAGGACCTGCCGCTGAATCTTTACCACATTCAGTGGAAATTCCGCGACGAGGTCCGGCCGCGCTTCGGGGTGATGCGATCGCGCGAGTTCTTGATGAAGGACGCCTATTCGTTCGACCTCGACCAGGCGGGGGCGCGTCATTCCTACAACAAGATGTTCACGGCCTACCTTCGCACCTTCAAGCGCCTCGGCCTCACCGCCATTCCGATGATGGCCGACACCGGGCCGATCGGCGGCGACCTCAGCCACGAGTTCATCATCTTGGCCTCAACCGGCGAGAGCGAGGTCTTCTGCCACAAGGACTATCTGACCTTCGATACGCCGCCGGAAAATATCGACTTCGACGACGCCGCGACCATGCAGGGCGTGTTCGACAAGTGGACCTCGCTCTATGCCGCCACCTCGGAGAAGCACGATGCGGCGGCCTTCGCGGCGCTGCCCGAGGACGCGCGCATTTCCGCGCGCGGGATCGAGGTCGGCCATATTTTCTACTTCGGGACCAAATACTCCCTGCCGATGAAGGCGGTCGTCAACGGACCGGACGGCAAGGAGACTTTTGTCCATATGGGCTCTTACGGCATCGGCCCGAGCCGCCTCGCGGCGGCGCTGATCGAGGCGAACCATGACGACGCCGGGGTCATCTGGCCGGAGGCGGTCGCGCCGTTCCGCGTCGGTTTGATCAACCTCAAGGTCGGCGACGCCGCGACCGACGGCGCGAGCCGGCGCATCCATGAGGCGCTGGAGGGAGCGGGCGTGGACGTCCTCTACGACGACCGCGACGAGCGCCCGGGCGCCAAATTCGCGACCATGGACCTTGTTGGCGCGCCGCGTCAGGTGATTGTCGGCCCCAAGAGCCTCGCCGAGGGCAAGGTCGAGCTGAAGACCCGCCGCACCGGCGAGCGCGAGCTCGTCAGCGTCGAGGCGGCGATCGACAGGCTCGGCGGGAAGGCGTGATGGCTGCATTTCGTCATTTGGCTCCGGTCGAACGGACGCCCCTTCTCCGCAAAGCGGGGAAGGTGTCGCCGATGGCGACGGATGGGGTGTGGAAAGCAGGGCGCTTGGACGACAAGTTCGCGGTGAGGTTCGTGCGAGCCGTCGGGCGGCGCAGCAGCGGGCCATACCCCATCCGGCCCTCCGGGCCACCCCCGGGTCTTCGCCCGGGGGCAGGCTCTTCCTCAGCAGGCTGGGGAAGGGATCCGCAGGCTCGGGCAGCGCGCGCGGGAGTCCCCGCATGACCGCCTCCGCCGTCGACGCCGCTGCGCCGTCGCGCGCGACGCGCCCGTTCGCCCCGTTTGAGTGGATGGTGGCGTTCCGCTACTTGCGCGCCCGCAACGCGCAGAAGTCGATCTCGGTGATCGCCGGCTTCTCCTTCCTCGGCATCGTGCTCGGGGTCGCGGCGCTGATTGTCGTCATGTCGGTGATGAACGGCTTCCGCCACGATCTGATGGAGAAGATGATCGGCCTCAACGGCCACATGTTCCTGCAGGGGATCGACACGCCGCTGACCGACTACCAGGCGGTGACCGAGCGAGTGAGCAAGGTGCCCGGGGTGACCCTGGCGCTGCCGCTGGTCGAGGGCCAGGCCTTCGCCACCACGCAGTACGGCTCGGCTGGCGCGCTGGTGCGCGGCATCCGCCAGCAGGACCTCGAGCGCCTGCCGGGCGTCGCAGGCCATATCATCCAGGGCTCGCTCGACGGCTTCGACGCGGGGCAGGGCCTCGCCGTCGGCGCCAAGCTCGCCGAGCATCTGGGCCTCAGGGTCGGCGACAGCGTGACGATCATCGCGCCCCATGGCGCCGAAACGCCGTTCGGCGTCACGCCGCGGATGAAGGCCTATCCGGTCGCGGCGATTTTCCAGATCGGCATGTCGACCTTCGACAACACGTTCATCTTCATGCCGCTCACCGAGGCCCAGACATTCTTCAACCAGGAGGGGCAAGCCAATGTGATCGAGGTCTATGTCGCCAA
>NZ_JBKQOT010000804.1:0-2643 GCF_052145395.1 Roseiarcus sp. | reverse complement strand
ATCCGGAGATGTTTCCAAGATAGTAACGAACATTGGCGCCTCTTATTTTTGCAGTATATCTGGTAGCTTTTTAAGTTTTATAAGGGCGGAGGATAGTCATGCTGGAGACGATAGGGGAGTATTCGACACTAATTCGTGGCAACATTGAGCCTGCGGCTCCGAAGCAATACTTACTGATTGTCTCGGAAGTTCGGCTCCTGCGGGAAGGCGTCGCCGGGGTTGTCGACGGTCATCCTGTGCTGGAGGTGGCGGGCTTGTACGAAACTCTCCGGGAGGCGCTGTTAGCCCTCCGGAATTACGACGGAGCGACTGTCCTTCTCGACGGATCGTTCCCCGGGGGACTCGAGGCGGTTCGGACGATCCACGAGGTCGCCCCGTCGGCGTGCGTCATCGCTTTCGCCGTCTCCGAAACCGAGGAGAATATCGTCGCCTGGGCGAGGGCCGGCGCAGCCGGTTATATCCCTGCGAACGCAGCGCTCCACGAACTCGCGCACTTCATCGAGGGCGTCAGTCGCGGCGAACAGATCTGCTCTGCAGCGCTGGCGTCGAGGCTGATCCGTCGTTTGCGGGCGCCGCAGGTCGCCATCGAGCCACCGCGGGCGTCCTGCGTCCCGGTGCCCCTGACGACGCGCGAGCAGGAAATCATTCGGATGCTCGCCGAAGGGCTCAGCAACAAGGAGATCGCGCGCAACCTGCACATCGAGCTCTCGACCACAAAAACGCACGTTCACAACCTGCTCGGAAAGCTTGGGCTCCAGCGGCGAGGGCAGATCGCCAGCTGGTCGCACAAGCAGGACCGGCGCTCGTGAGGCCCGCGCGTGGCGGGACAAACACCCGCGCGCGCGTCGGCCCCGTTTCACGAGCTGCGCGCGCTGCGGTCCTGATCGGATGCGCGGGACTTCCGGCTTGGATCGGCGGAGGTCCGGCGGCGATGGCGGACGTCCAGTTCATCAGCGACGCCAGCTCCGTGAACGCGGACGCGACGGCCTCCGCCGGGGGCTCAGCCTTCGGCGAAGGCGACTCCGGGGACGGCAAGGTCGCGGCCCACACGTCCACCTCCGCGCGGGGGGTCAGCGTGAACGCCGGCGAGGACGGAAGCGCGAGCTTCGGGATCAGTTCCGCTGCCGCACGGTTTGTCGGCTCGACCCGAAGCGTCACAAGCGTCACGAGCGCGCCCGTCACCACGACGAGCACGAACGTAACCACGACAAGAGACGGCGACGCGACCGTGACGACGACGACGAATGTCACGACGACGTCGACAACGACAACCCGAACGGAAATCTCGGCGTTCGAGTCCCTGGCGGCGTACGCCTCGAACTTTCAGAGCGTTCAGACGCTGTTCGCCAGTCCGTCGTCGGCCGAGATGGTCTTCGATGGAGACATCGCCGCGGCGTTTTCCGGATCCGCATTCACCAGGATCTTGTCGACGCCCGTCACCCGAACAACCACCGTCGCGGACACAACGGTCACCAAAACCACGCCCGCCGGCGCGACGACGACCGACGCGCGGACGGTGACCCACAATACCGCCGTCGGCCCGACGACGGTGAAAACGGTAGCCCGTCTGCCGTCGGACCCGAGCAACGCCTTGGCTGGACAGGTTTCGGCGGAAGCGAGCGTCAACAGCGATTCGGACTACACATTCAGCGCCCTGGGCGGACCGGTCACCGTTACAGTGCAGTACGCGACCGACGCGGCGCCGGGCGCTCCGCTCGACTACAATCTCGAATTGTTCGACGGGACGACCCAGACGCTTGTCGACGAGGCGAACGGCATAGGCGCGAACGCCGCCGGGACAATCGCCTGGAGTCTGCCTTCGCCCGGAACCTATTCGCTGATCGCGAGCGAGGTCTCCGACATTTACGCCTATGACGGCGGAGGCGAAACGCAGGCCGCGAGCCTCGCGACGCTGTCGCACGGGCTCTTCGACGTCAGCATTGCGGTCGATCCGTCGGCGGCGGTTCCGGAACTGTCGACTATGCTGATGACGGTCGTCGGCTTTGGCGGGATCGGCACGTTGGCGATGTCGCGGGTCCGGATCGCTGCGGCGAGTCGCCGGCCGTCTTCCCGGCGCCCACCGGGACGGACGAGCTGACGCCGCCGCCGGCGTCGCGTGTATGGAAACCCCTCAGCGCGCCGCCTTAGGCCCGGTGAAGATCACCACTTCGTCCTTGCCGACCCGGTCCAGCTGGACATGCGCCTCTTCGTCGAGGAGATCGCGGTCGACGCTATCGGGCCGGAGCGCCGCCACCCGGCGCTCCCAGCGCGCGCGCTCGTCCTTGTGGGCAGCAAGCTCGCTCTGCAGCGCGACGGCCTGGGCGGCGTCCTTCTCCGCCGCCTTCAGTCCGTGGGCGCCGTTCGATGCGCCCCACACGAGGTAGCCGGTCGCGACCCCGAGGACGAGATAGAAGACGATCGGCACGACGATCGAGCGCAGGCGGGTTCTGACGACCATGCGCCGATCGTTGCCGAGCCTTGGTTAACGCCGGGTTACGCTCCCGAACCTCTGATCGTGGAGCGGCCGGCGAAACGGGCCTGCTCGCCGAGCTCCTCCTCGATCCGGATGAGCTGGTTGTACGTGGCGAGACGGTCGGAGCGCGACAGCGAGCCGGTCTTGATCTGCCCGCAGTTGGTGGCGAC
>NZ_JBKQOT010000803.1:0-2734 GCF_052145395.1 Roseiarcus sp. | reverse complement strand
GCTCCGGTGGCGGACCGTCGAATTTGGCGCGCGCGGCGTTGATTGTGTCACGGGCGGCGCGCGGGGCGAAGCGCCTGAGGTTTTCCCAGATGTTCATCATGCGTCAGGCCTTAAGTCGGATTGCGGGAAAGCTGGCGTCGAGCAGGTCCGGCGTGAAAGACAGGGCCCACAGAGCGAAGACCGCGAGGCCGGCCGCCACCATTGCGATGCTGGGGATCACGGCCAAGCCGACGCCCGCGGAGCCGAGCGCTATCCCCACGCAGAGCACAAGGAGTCCGACGGTCACGGCTTTGAAGAAGTCCTGGCGCGCCGGCTTGAACAAATCGCGTGTGATCGCCAAGGTGACGGCGGTCGCGGTCACTTCTCCAAGCAGCCGGCCGGCCATGACAGCCTCGAAACTGTGGAAGATCAGAAGCAGCACGAAGACGAAGAGGAGAGCGCTGGTCGAAGAGAGATTGGCGATCGCCAACCGCTTGGTCCGCCCCTCGTTGAGCAGCAGGGAGGAAAAAGGGTCGCCGCGCGCTTGCCGGAAAAAAATCGAAACCGCGAGCAGGGCGGTGGAGGCCGGCGACAACACGAATTTCGCGCCGAAGACCAGCGGCATGACGATGTCGAGCAGAGCGACGACGCCCAGGGCGAACAGGGCCGCGACCAGCGGCACCAGCCGCGCGAACAGCCTCAGACGGGCGTCGAAGCGGCCATCGTCGTGTTTGGCGCCGTTGTACAATTGCGCCAGCGTGACCGTTGAGCTCAGGCGCGTGATCAGTGCGCTCGGAACATAGGTCGCGAGGTTCGCAACGGAATAGACGGCGAGCTCCGGGAGACCCAGCATACTGCCGATCAGAAACCGGTCGCCCTGAGAGGAGGTCGCGATCCCGATGCCATTGGCCATGAGGGGATAGCCGAAACGGAAGGCCCGACCGAAGTTCGGCGTGAAAAATGCGCAGCGATATTTCTCGCCGGCGACGATGTGATCGAACGTCACCTGGGCGATGACCTGAACATAGAGCGAGATGAGGAAGGCCACGTGCGACGGAATGATCCGGACAGCGACCGCGAGCACGGCGAGACTCAAGACATTGCTCGCGCCGGTCGCCCTCAGTTGCGGCCCATAGCGATAGTCGCGTTCCGCGACGCGAGGGGCTAGGTGGTCGAAGCCGCGCAGTGCGACCACCGGGCCGAGCAGCATGAAATCGAAGGTATATTGTTCAAGATGGAAGACTCGGGCGATGAGGGGCGCGGCGAGCGCCACCAGCCCGCCGAGAGTGAGGCTGCGCAAGACGGCGAGCCCGTGAGCGGCGGCGAGCGCGTGTTCATACTCCTCGCGGGCGGCCGAAAACACGTAGCGGTAGAGGGCGAAGTCGGTCATCTGCTCGAACGCGGAGATCGTCGCGGTCAAGGCGGAGACAAATCCGAGTTCGGTCAGGCTCAAGGCATGGGTGAGCAACAGCATGCGGATGAACGGCGTGCCCGTCTCGATGAGACTGACGAGCAGCAGCGTGTAGCCCTTGGTCAGATGCTGCAGCACCGTCCCTGTCCTTGTTCGTTTCCTGCGACGGGAAACAGGAAAATTGGCCGCGCGCTCGAAAAGCCGCGCAACTGACGCAAACATGTGGTCAAGCCAATCGAAAAGCTCTGGGCCCGATGTACACGCTGCTGATTTGCGATGCAACGAACATTCCCTGCGACGCCGTCGATCGCCTTCGTCGCGAGGCGCCGGAGGAAGTGGCTTTCGATCTGTCGCGAGAGAACGCATGCCGGCGCCGCGGCCGCCGATGATCGCTCACCGAGCTTCACGTGCAGGCGCCACATCCACTGCGCACGACAAGCGATACGCGCTCTTTTCGCGCTACGGCCTTCGATTCGATCGGGCGCTGGCGGCAAACGCCGGCGCGCCAACGGAGTCGTGAGCCGCGTTCGCATACCCAAGCCACCGCGGCGCAAGGAACCTCGCGACGGTCTGCCGCGCCGGGCGCCCGTAAAGAGACAAGCGCGGCCTCGGCGACAGCCCTTCAGATGACGGCATCGCGGCGTCCTTCCGGGTTCGGGCGCTAGAACGGAACAGGGTTCGCCGGTTTGGAAAACGTTTTCGACGAGACGTCGCCATATCTCGTCGTGATGGATTGGTGGTTGCGGTCGGCTGGGCCGGAAATGACCGCGACGGCGTTCTCTGGAGCGTCGCTCGTAGGGCGTCATTATCGAACGCCACCGCTCGCCGCAAGCGACGGCCGCTTGCGCTTCGATCCGTCATTCGGAGCCCACGTCATCGTAAGCCTCGCTCCGTCGCGTACGAGGATCCGCACACTGTCTCCTGGAAGACCCCGTTGTCGGTCTCCTTCGCTTTCTTAGCTAGCCGACGAAATCACTTCTGAGCGGCCGTCCGCGACCTGGGGTTTTGCCACCCCATCCGACTGCCGGATGAGGGCGCTTGCGTTTTGCCTTCCACAAAATAGTAATTGAAAAACATTACGCACGCAATGAAGAGATACATGAGCAGAACGTTCTCTCGCTGCGCAAGGACAGTCCTATAAGTGAAGTAGGCGAGCAGTGAGCAGCTTAAACCGCCCATGAGCGCGCCTTGCCACGACCGGTCGAAAAGGTAACGCTTGACTGATCTTCTACAGTTGGGGCATACCAGCCCAGCGTAAGGCATTGATATCATTTGAGGCGAGGGGCTCCGAACGCGAAAATGTAGTGCCACGTGTCTCGCGGAGTCTGTTGATTTTATTTGCGT
>NZ_JBKQOT010000802.1:0-7926 GCF_052145395.1 Roseiarcus sp. | reverse complement strand
CGATCAGGCGCTGCGTCTCCTCGTCCCACAGCGTCTTGGTCAGGCCCTCGTCGCGGCCGAGCGCCAGCGACCGTCCGCTCGCCGCCCACGGGAAGACCGCCTTGCCGTATTTGATCCTTTTCGCCTTGGCTTCCGTCTCCGTCAGGCCCGCCCAGGCGACTTCCGGATCGGTGTAAGCAACCGAGGGGATGGCCTTGGCGTCAAACGAGGATTTGTGCCCGCTCGCGACCTCCGCGGCGACCTTGGCCTCGTGCGAAGCCTTATGCGCCAGCATCGGCTGGCCGACGATGTCGCCGATGGCAAAGATGTGGTGGACGTTGGTGCGCATCTCCCGGTCGACCGCGATGAAGCCGCGTTCGTCGACCGTGACGCCGGCGGCCTCGGCGCCGATCATCTTGCCGTTCGGCCGGCGGCCGACCGAGACGAGCATGGCGTCGAAGGTCTCTGTCTTCGGCCCGCCCTCGCCTTCATAAGCGACCACGATCCCCTCGGGCTCCGCCTTCACCGCCGTGACCTTGGTCTTGAGCAGGATCTTGTCGTAGAACTTGCCGAGCCGCTTGGCCAAGGGCGCGACGATGTCGGGATCGGCGCCGGGCATGAGCTGGTCCATCATCTCGATCACGGTGATCTCAGCGCCGAGCGCGCGATAGACGGTCGCCATTTCGAGACCGATGATGCCGCCGCCGAGGACGAGCATGCGGTTCGGCGTGAAGCGCATCTCGAGCGCCGCGGTCGAATCCCAGATCCGCTTGTCGGACGGAATGAAGCCGGGCGCGACCGGCTCGGAGCCCGCGGCAATGATCGCCTTGGCGAAGCGCACGGTGCGCGGCCCCTCGGCCGTCTCGACCCTGAGCGTATTCGCCGATGTGAACGCGCCCTCGCCGGTGACCACCGTCACCTTGCGCTGGCGGGCGAGGCCGGTGAGGCCGGTCGTCAGGCGCTTCACCACGGCGTCTTTCCAGCCGCGGATCGCGGCGAGATCGAGCGAAGGGACGCCGAAGCTCACGCCATGAGCCGCCATGGCCGCCGCCTCGTCAATGGTTTTGGCGACATGCAGCAGCGCCTTGGACGGAATGCAGCCGACGTTGAGGCAGACGCCGCCGAGCGTCGCATTCTTGTCGACCAGCAGGACTTTTTCCCCGAGGTCAGCCGCGCGGAATGCGGCGGTGTAGCCGCCCGGCCCGGCCCCGAGAACGACGAGATCGGCCTCGAAATCGACATGCGCCGGCGGCGGCGGCGGCGGCGAGGGATGCGCCGCCGGCGGGGGCGAGGCGACCGCGCCGTCGACGGAGGCATAGGTCGCGATCAGGCTCCCCTGGCTCACCTTGTCGCCGACCTTGACGTGCAGTTCGCCGATGACGCCGTCCCCGGGCGCCGGGACGTCGAGCGTCGCCTTGTCGCTTTCGAGAGTGACCAGCGTCTGCTCTTTCTTGACGGCCTCGCCCGGGGCGACGTGGATCTCGATCACCGGCACGTCCTTGAAGTCGCCGATGTCGGGAAGGCGGATTTCTTGCGGCATGTGTCTCGCTCCCGCCTTTAGAGAATGACGCGCCGCATGTCCTCGACGAGGCCGGCGAGATGGCGCATGAAGCGCGCCGCCGCCGCCCCGTCGATGACGCGGTGATCGTACGAGAGGCAGAGCGGCAGCATCAGCCGCGGGTGGAACGCCTTGCCGTCCCAGACCGGCGCCATCTTCGAGCGCACGACGCCGAGGATCGCCACTTCCGGCGCGTTGACGATGGGCGTGAAGGCCGTGCCCCCGATGCCGCCGAGCGAGGAGATGGTGAAGGTCGCGCCCTGCATCTCGGCGGGCGACAGCTTCCCGGCGCGCGCCTTCTCCGAAAGCTCGCCGAGCTCGCGCGCGAGATCGAGGACGCCCTTCTGGTCGACGTCCTTGATGACCGCGACGACCAGCCCGTCGGGCGTGTCGACGGCGACCCCGATATGCCAATACTTACGTAAGATCAACGCGCTGTTGTCAGGGCTTAAGGCGGCGTTGAAGGTCGGGAACGCTTTCAGCGTCGCGACCGCGGCGCGCATCAGGAGCGGCAGCAGCGAGACGCGGTAAGGCTTCGCCTTGTCCTTCCTGGCGTCCTCGTCGAGGCTCTTGCGGAACGCCTCGAGCTCGGTGACATCGGCCTCGTCGGTATGGGTGACGTGTGGAACATTGACCCACGAGGCGTGCAGGCGCGGGCCGGAAATGCGCTTGATGCGCGACAGCGGCATGGTCTCGACGGGGCCGAACTTGGCGAAGTCGACAGGCGGAATGGACGGAAGCCCCGCCCCGCCGCTCGCCACGGCCGGCGCGGCGCCGGCGATCGCCGCCTTGACGTCCTCGCGGGTGATGCGGCCGTTCTCTCCGGTGCCCTTGATCGCGTTGAGGTCAAGGTCGAGCTCGCGCGCGAGGCGCCGCACCGCCGGGCCGGCGAAGACGCCGGAAAAGTCGGGTTTTGCCGGGCCGGCGGCGGCCGGCGCGGCGGGAAAAGGAGACGCAGGCGCGGGCGGCGGTCCCTTGCCGGCCGCCGGCTCGCTCGCTTCGGGCTCCTTGGCTGCGGGCGGCGGCGCGGCGGGCTCATCCTTGGCGGCAGGGGCCGGCGCGGGCGCCTCGGCGTCCGCCGTCTCGACCCGCGCGATGAGGGTCCCCATCGACACCTTGTCGCCGACCTTGGCCACGACCTCCGCCACCTTGCCCGCGAGCGGCGACGGCACGTCCATCGTCGCCTTGTCGGATTCGAGCGTCACCAGCGACTGATCGACCTTGACCTCGTCCCCCGGCTTCACGAGCACCTCGATTACCGGCACGTCCTTGAAATCGCCGATGTCCGGCACGCTCACATCGATTTTCCCCACCGGCGCTCTCCTTCGCGCAAAAATCTACTTAATTGTTTGTTGGTTGACCGTCAGCTGCGCGCCGGATTCGGGCCCTCGGGATTGATCCCGTATTGGGCGATCGCCTCGGCAACGCGCTTCGACGGCAGCAGCTGGTCGTCGGCCAGCGCCTTCAGGCTCGCCACCACGACGTGGTAGCGGTCGACCTCGAAGAACGAGCGCAGCCGGCGCCGGTAGTCGGACCGGCCAAAGCCGTCGGTCCCGAGCGCCTTGTATCGCGCCGGCACCCACGGCCGCACACCGTCGGCGATGACCTTCATGTAGTCGGTGGAGGCGATCACCGGCCCCTTCCCGCCAGCCAGCGCCTGCGTCACGTAGGGGACGCGCGGCGGCTCCTCGGGGTGCAGCATCGACCTGCGCTCGGCGTCGAGACCCTCGCGGCGAAGCTCGGTGAAGCTGGTCACGCTCCAGACCTCGCTCGAGACGCCGTGCTCCTCGGCGAGCATCTCCGCCGCGGCCTCGACCTCGCGCAGGATCGCGCCCGCGCCGAGCAGCCGCACGCTCAAGGCCGACGCCTTGCCCGCCTCCTTCGGCGCGATGTCGCGCAGCTTGTATAGGCCGCGCAAGATCCCCTCCTCCGCGCCTTCCGGTATAGCCGGGTGCGGATAATTCTCGTTCAGCGTCGTGATGTAGTAGAAGACGTCCTCGTTATCGACCAGCATGCGCTTCAGGCCGGCGTGGACGATCACCGCCAGCTCGTAGGCGTAAGTCGGATCGTAGCTGATGCAGTTCGGCACGGTCGAGGCGAGCACGTGGCTGTGACCGTCCTCGTGCTGTAAGCCTTCGCCATTCAGCGTCGTTCGCCCTGAGGTGCCGCCGATCAGGAAGCCGCGGGTGCGCATGTCGCCCGCCGCCCAGGCGAGGTCGCCGACGCGCTGGAAGCCGAACATCGAATAGTAGATGTAGAAGGGGATCATCGGGACGTTGGAGGTCGAGTACGACGTGCCCGCGGCGATGAACGAGGCCATCGCGCCCGGCTCGTTGATGCCCTCCTGCAAAATCTGCCCCTTGGTGTCCTCCCGGTAGTACATGAGCTGGTCGGCGTCCTGCGGCCGGTAGAGCTGGCCGACCTGGCTGAAGATGCCGACCTGGCGGAAAAGCCCCTCCATGCCGAAGGTGCGGCTCTCGTCGGGGACGATCGGCACGACGCGGGGCCCAAGCTCCTTGTCGCGCAGCAGCGCGGTGAGGATGCGGACGAAGGCCATCGTGGTCGAGATTTCGCGGCCCTCCGCGGTCGCCTTGAGCAAGGCGTCGAACGTCGAGAGGGGCGGGACGGCGAGCGGCGCGCTCGTGCGCCGGCGCGCCGGTAGGTAGCCGCCGAGCGAGTCGCGCCGGTCGCGCAGGTATTTCATCTCCTTGCTGTCTTCGGCGAAGCGCAGGAACGGGATCTTGTGCAGGTCCTCGTCGGAGACGGGGATCTGGAAGCGGTCACGGAAACCTTTCAGCGCGTCGTCGCCGAGCTTCTTGGCCTGGTGGGCGATCATCTGACCCTCGCCCGCCGAGCCCATGCCATAGCCCTTGACGGTCTTGGCGAGGATGACGGTCGGCTGACCCTTGTGCTCGACCGCCGCCTTGTAGGCGGCGTACACCTTGAGCGGATCGTGACCGCCGCGGGTGAGCGACCAGATGTCAGCGTCGGTCCAGTCCTCCACCATCGCCGCGGTTTCGGCATAGCGGCCGAAGAAGTGCTTGCGGATATAGGCGCCGTCCTTCGACCGGAAGTCCTGGTACTCGCCGTCGACGCATTCCTCCATCAGCTGGCGCAGCTTGCCGTTCACATCCCTGGCGAGCAGCTCGTCCCAGCCCGAGCCCCACAGGACCTTGATCACGTTCCAGCCCGCGCCTCGGAAGCCGCCCTCGAGTTCCTGGACGATCTTGCCGTTGCCGCGCACCGGCCCGTCGAGCCGCTGCAGGTTGCAGTTGATGACGAAGATGAGGTTGTCGAGCTTTTCGCGCCCGGCGAGCGAGATCGCGCCGAGCGACTCCGGCTCGTCCATCTCGCCGTCGCCGCAGAACACCCAGACCTTGCGCGGCGACGTGTCGGCGAGGCCGCGTCCGTGAAGATAGCGCAGGAATCGCGCCTGATAGATCGCCATTAGCGGCCCGAGGCCCATCGACACGGTCGGAAACTGCCAGAAGTCCGGCATCAGCCAGGGGTGCGGATAGGACGACAGGCCCTTGCCGCCGACCTCCTGGCGGAAATTGAGAAGCTGCTCCTCGGTCAGCCGGCCTTCGACGAACGCGCGGGCGTAGACGCCGGGCGAGCTGTGACCCTGGATGTAGACCAGGTCGCCGCCGTGATCCTCGGTCGCGGCGTGCCAGAAATGCATGAATCCGGTGTCGTAGAGGGTCGCCGCCGACTGGAAGCTCGCGATATGGCCGCCGAGCTCGGACGATTCCTTGTTGGCCTTGACCACGATCGCCGCGGCGTTCCAGCGGATGTAGCGCCGGATCGTCATCTCGAGCTTGCGATCGCCCGGATGGGCCGGCTGATCCTCGGGCGGGATGGTGTTGACGTAAGCCGTATTGGCGGCGAACGGCAGGCGGGCGCCCTTGCGACGGGCGGAAGTGACCACCCGGTCGAGGATTGAATCGACCTTGCCGATGCCCTCGAACGCTTCGACGGAATCGAGCGCGTCGAGCCACTCGTCGGTTTCGTCGTTGACGGATTGCGCCCTGTCATCCATCGGGTCGGCCTCCCACTTGTCCAGTGACAAAAACGCTACGACGAAAGTCGATGCGTGTCTTTGTCGCAGTCTCTTGTCATGCGCGCCAGAAATCTGCAATGCGCGTAGGCGGCGCTGCTGCCATGAAAATTGTGCATGGATCGCGCGGGGTCGGCCCCATTGGGCGCAATCCAAGAAGCGCCCTAACCAGACTTGCGCCGAGGGCTCCGCGCGCTCCTTGGGCGGCGGGACGCCGCCCCTCCGGCGTGCGCCGGATTGCCTACGTGTGGGACACGGGCGCCCCGCGATCGACGCCCGGATCGCCGCCGGGCGCCGCGATCGCCAGACGATCGAGATAATGGCCCCAGCCAATATTGTGCTTGGCGCATTGGATCGCGTCCGGCAGGCCGCTGTGCGTCAGGCGCAGCAGCGTGCCCCCGTCCCGCTCCACGAGATCGATCTCGACGAGGCTCGATCCCGGCGGGACAACCTCGCTCCCGTCCCAGCCGAAGCTGTAGGCGAGCCGATGGACCGGCACGACCTCCCGGAACGTACCGCGCGCCACCCGCTCCCGGTCGCCGCCGACGCCCGTGATGAGATAGAGCCCACCCGGATGCGGCTCGGTCTCAGCCCCGGCGCCCATCCAGCTCAGGATTTTTTGCGGGTCGGTCAGGAAGGCGAAAACAGCGGCGCGCGGCGCCGGGATATAGGTCTCGCGTTGAACGACGAGCGGTTCCGCCATCGACGCCTCCGAGTGAGCGAAGGTTCAGTGTAGCGATAGTCCGTGACAAGGGCGAGGCGTCTCGCCCATCATTGCGCCATGCGGCTGAACACGACCCTCGCCTGGCTCGTCGACGCGGCGGCCGAGGCCGCGGGCGCCGGCGAGCTGCTGGCGGAGCTCGGCGCCCATCTCGTCGCGGACGGCCTGCCGCTCGCCGGCGGCGCGCTTACGCTCGCCGTCCCCCACCCGCTCATCGCCCGGCGAACCTGGCTTTGGCGCGCCGGGAGAGGCGAGGTCATCGAGGGTTTGGGGTTCGCCGCCGCAGGCCTGCCGGCGACGGACCTCGCCGGCGACGCCGGCCTACGGTGGCTCGAGAGCGTCGCGGCCGGTCCGGCGCACGAGGACGCGGTAGGGCCGGGGCCGGATGGGCCGATGCTCGCCTGGATCGGGCCGCGTCCGTTCATGCCGCACGAGGCCCGAGACCTCCGCGAGGCCGCACGATTCACTGCGGCGCCGCTTGCCGCGCTCGCGGCCAAGGCGACCCTCACGGCGGCGCTCGAGGCCTATCTCGGCCGACGCAGCGCGGCGCGGGTGCTGGCTGCGCCGCTCAGGCGAGACGAAGGCGAGACCATCGCGGCCGCGCTCCTCTACGCGGATCTGCGCGGCTTTACGGCGCTGTCCGAGAGCCATCCGCCCGCCGAGGTCGTTGCTGCGCTCAACGCGTGGTTCGACCGCATCGCCGGCGCGGTCCACGCCTTCGGCGGCGAGGTGCTCAAGTTCATCGGCGACGGGATTCTGGCGATCTTCCCGGTTGGCGCCGGGACGCCGTGCGCCGCCTGCGAGGCCGCGCTCCGCGCCGCCTGCGCCGCCCGCGCCGGGATGGCGCATCTCGACGACGAGCGGCGCCGGCAAGGGCTGCCCCCGCTGCCGTTCGGCGCCGCGTTGCACCTCGGCGAGATGTTCTGGGGCAATATCGGCGCCGCCGACCGCCTCGACTTCACCGCCATCGGGCCCGCCGTCAATCTGGTCAGCCGCCTCGAAGGGCTGTGCAGACCGCTCGGGAAGACCGTGCTCGCATCAGGCGCACTCGCGGCCGAGACCGACGTTCCGCTCGTCGCACTCGGAAGCTTCGCGTTGCGCGGGATCGCGGCGCCATGCGCTGTGTTTGCGGTTCCCGAGTCACCGTGAGCGCAATCGAAAGCTCGCCGCAACGGGCGGATTGTGATCATTCGAAGCAGACCCCCAGGCATGCCCAAAATCGATCAGGTCCCGCGGCGCGGCGAATGCGCAAGATCGAGCCCTCCGAAATCAAGACCCGGTGCCGCTGACAAGCGAGTGGAAGCCGAAGAGGCCGAAGTGAGCGGGCGACCGTGTCCGTAGAGCCAAATTAAGGCGCACACCGTGAACTTGCGACTGTGACAATTTTGCTGCAGCGGCCAATACCCGATAGGGGGTTCGTGATTATTGCTGTTGGAAGGCTTGGATGGCTATGATTGCACTCAAGTTCAATTTTCGGGATCGCAGGAACGGCTTCATGGCCAGGAAAGCCAAGAACGCATCGTTTGATCCGGACGTGTTTCTCGCGACTGTGAATCACGGCCGATCCATGTCTGAGTATCGGGCGGGACAGGTCGTTTTCTCGCAGGGCGA
>NZ_JBKQOT010000801.1:0-4209 GCF_052145395.1 Roseiarcus sp. | reverse complement strand
GTTCAGCTTTACCGCGACGGGCTCGTCTACAAGGACAAGCGGCTCGTTAACTGGGACCCGAAATTCCAGACGGCGATCTCCGATCTGGAAGTCGTCCAGGTCGAGTGCAAGGGCTCGTTCAAATGGTCGCGCGACGACGGCGAGCCGCTCAACGCCGGCGCGCTCGCCAAGGTTCTCGCGAAGAACCCGAACGGTCATCTCTACTATTTCGAGTATCCGGTGGTCGACGGGCGCGGCGAGGAGATCGGCGAGCGGGTCACGGTCGCCACCACGCGGCCCGAGACGATGCTCGGCGACTCCGCCATCGCCGTTCATCCCGAAGACGAGCGCTACCGGGGCCTGGTTGGCCGGCAGGTCCGGCTGCCGCTGGTCGGCCGTCTGATCACGATCGTCGCCGACGAGTATTCCGACCCCGAGAAGGGGACCGGCGCCGTCAAGATCACGCCCGCCCACGATTTCAACGACTTCGAGGTCGGCAAGCGTCATGAGGCGGAGGGCGCGCGGCCGATCAACGTCCTCGATGCGGAGGCGCGCGTCTGCCTGAAGGACAACCTGGCTTTCTTCGAGGGGCTGGAGAGCGACCATGACCACGCCCGGCTGATCGCCGCGGTGGACGGCGCGGACCGGTTCGTCGCCCGCCTGCACATTGTCGAGATGATGGCGCTCGCGGGTTTCCTGGCCCGGATCGAGCCACATGCGCACACGGTCCCGCATGGCGATCGGTCGTACGCCGTCCTCGAGCCTTGGCTCACTGATCAATGGTTTGTCGACGCCAAGACGCTGGCCGAGCCCGCGCTCGCGGCGGTCCGGGACGGGCGCACTGAGTTCGTGCCGAAGAATTGGGAGAAGACCTATTACGAATGGCTGGAGAAAATCCAGCCGTGGTGCGTGTCGCGTCAGCTCTGGTGGGGACACCAGATCCCCGCCTGGTATTCGCCCTGGGGCGGCTGCACCGTCGAGGAGACCGAGGAGGCGGCCTATGCGGCGGCGCTCGCCGACGGCGTGGAGCGCGGCGTGCTCACCGACGCCGAGGCCGAAGCGCTTGCGCGCGATCCGGCTCGTCTTGCGGCGACCTTCAAGCGCGACCCCGACGTGCTCGACACCTGGTTCTCCTCGGCGCTGTGGCCCTTCTCCACGCTGGGCTGGCCGGACGAGACGCCAGAACTCAGGCGCTACTATCCGACCGACGTCCTGGTCACCGGCTTCGACATCATTTTCTTCTGGGTCGCCCGGATGATGATGATGGGCTTGCACTTCCGGAACGAGATTCCGTTCCGCGACGTCTACATCCACGCCCTCGTGCGCGACGAGAAGGGCGCGAAGATGTCGAAGTCGAAGGGCAACGTCATCGATCCGATCGACCTCATCGACCGCTACGGCGCCGACGCGCTGCGTTTCACGCTCGCCGCCATGGCGGCGCAGGGCCGAGACATCAAGCTCTCGGAGGCGCGCGTCGAAGGCTACCGCAATTTCGCAACCAAGCTCTGGAACGCCTCGCGCTTCGCCGAAATGAACGGTTGCGTCCGCGTCGCCGGATTCGATCCGGCGGCAACCCGCGAGCCGCTCAACCGCTGGATTCTCGGCGAGGCCGCGAAGGCCGCGGCGGAGACGGCGGGGGCGATCGAATCCTACCGGTTCAACGACGCGGCGAACGCCGTCTATCGCTTCGTCTGGAGCGTCTTCTGCGACTGGCACCTGGAACTGGCGAAGCCCGTGCTGCAAGGCGGCGCGGACGGACCCGCCAGGGCCGAGACGAAGGCGACGATCGCTCATGTGCTCGATACGATCTACGCGCTCCTGCACCCGTTCATGCCGTTCCTCACCGAGGAGCTGTGGGCGATCAAGGGGGAGGCGGGGCCCCCGCGCGATGGCCCGCTGGCGCTGGGGCCGTGGCCGAAAGAGGGGCTCGAGGTCGACGAGACGATCGAGGCGGAGATCGGCTGGATCGTGGATCTGATCGGCGAGATTCGATCGGTGAAATCGGAAATGGGCGTTCCCCCGTCGACGCCCATGTCGCTGATCCTGGTGTCCCCAAGCGATCGTGCGGCCAGGAGCGCAGCCGTCTGGAGCGAGAGCGTCAAACGGCTGGCCAGGGTCGAGGGGGTCGAATCGGCCGCCGTCGCGCCGCCCGGCTCGGTGCTGCTTGTCGTGCGGGGGGAGGTCGTCGCTCTGCCATTGGCCGGGGTGGTCGATCTCGCCGCGGAACGCGCGCGGCTCGACAAGGAGATCGACAATGTCAAAGTCGAGATCGCCAAGGTCGTAGCGAAGCTCGGCAACGACGACTTCCTCGCGCGCGCTCCGGAGGACGTGATCGCTGAGCATGAGGAACGGCGCGAGACGTTCGAGGGGCAGCTCGCCAAGCTCACCCACGCGCGCGAGCGTCTCGAGGGGGTGTAGCCGGCCGCGCGGACCGAGGAATGTGGCGCCTGCGCAACAGCCATTTTGCTTCTTTCCGGGGCCGGGATTCCGACCGTGGCGCGCCGCGATTGCGCCATAAACGACTCGCAGTTTCTCGGCCGCAGTTTACGGTTGTCACGCGTAACTTGCGCCCTCGTTCGAGGATGCGGCGTGGCCGGTTGGCGGATCGGAACCTATGCGCGTTGACGCGTGTGACGAAGCGGGGAGCAGGGCCGGTTGGAGAGGGCGCGAAAGCGCGCTGCTGGCGGCGCTTCTGCTTTTGGTTGTCACCGCGCCCGCGCTCGCTTTCGACGGTTCGACCAACGGTCCTCCCGCGAAAATCTCGCCGAAGAGCTACGTAAGCGCCGAGCAGGCTCTTCGCGCCGGGCTCGACGACCTCAACGCCGGCAACGCCGCTTCGTGCGTCGACGCCCTGACCTACGCGGCCGCGGGCGGGCAGCCGGTCGCACGCTGGAAACTCGGCGAGATGTACGCCGACGGCGTCGGCGTAGCGCGCGACGACGTCAAGGCCTATTATTACTTCAACCAGCTCGTTGAGGACTATGACGAGGACGCGCTGGACCCGCGAAATCGCGGCGCGGTCGCGAGCGCATTCGTTGCGGTCGGTGTTTATAGCCTGACCGGCATTCCCAACAGCGACATTCGCCCGGATCCCGAACGTGCGCGCGAACTGTTCCAGTACGCCGCCTCCACCTTCGGGGATCCGGATGCAGAGTACAATCTCGCCCACATGTACATGGTCGGTGCCGGTGGTCTGGCGAAGGACAAGCTCGTCGCCATCCGCTGGTTGATGCTGGCCTCGGGCAAGGGCCATCGTCCGTCGCAGGCGCTGCTCGGCCATCTGCTGTTCACTGGCGACGGGGTTCTGCCGCAACGGGCGCGCGGGCTCATGTGGCTCACCATCGCCAACAACCGCGCGGAAGGTCCGAAGGACGACTGGATCCGCGATCTGTATCGCCAGGATCTCGCCGCCGCGAGTTTTCCCGACCGGGAGATGGCGACGGCGATGCTCGACGAGCGCGCCAAAGGTCCGCCCCTGCCGTCGGTGATCTCGCGGACCGTTGTCCAGACCCTGCAGATCCTCCGGCCGCTCGGGGTTCCGGTCGTCGCGGCCGCGCCGCCTCCGCCTCAGCCTCCGCCCGCCCAGTAGCCCGTCGCGATCGATGTTCCGCCGTGGCGAAGCGCCGCGCCGCTTTGCCTTGCGGGGTCTTGGCGATCATCCGTCGGGAGAGGCCTTTCGGTTCGGTTCGAGGCGTAGGATTCGCCGCCATTGGGCCATGTTCGCTCGATACCGATTGGGCGTGAGTCTGGCTTGGGGGTTAAAAAAACTGGAGAGGCGGCGATGACCTCCTGGTTCGTTTCGACAACCGCAAGGTTGTCACTTCCCCCAAACCACCGCATCACATACCGCAACATATCTCGCGCATTCACTTGCAAACGCTACACTTTTGCATTATTCGCATGCACACGGTGCAACGTACCGAACCCCCGCACCACCACTCATTTGCGGATCAAAAAGTGTCAAAATGCGTGCGCACTTCACCGACATGACCATTCGTACCCTCGCAGAGGGCGTCTACTTCGACGACCACACACCCTCATTCGGCATTCGCATCGGCAAGCACCGAAAAACGTGGCTCATCATCAAAGGCACGAACCGCACAAGGGTACGCCTCGGCCACTACCCCGCTATGAGCCTCCAAGCTGCCCGTAGAGCGGCACTCAGTGCCCTCGGCAACACACTACAGGCCAGTACTGCCCCAAGCTTCCACGGGGCTTCCCATGAGTTCC
>NZ_JBKQOT010000800.1:0-14775 GCF_052145395.1 Roseiarcus sp. | reverse complement strand
ATTGCGTCCAAGCGATCGGCCGCATTCCCAACCGCCCTGACGCCTTCGGGCGTCCAGTTTGCAAGTGCGATATAGGTCGACATGGGGGGCGCCTCCTCTTCGCAACGAGACCGTACGCTAGCGCGGTCGTGTCCTCGGCCAAAGCAAAACCTTAGCCGACATTCCCCAGATCGCGTCCTTCACCGAGCAAAATCTTCTCCATATTCGTGTTTTGGGCAAGCCGGCGCCGTTGGCATGGGGCGGTTGATGTCGATACGACGAACCGGAACTGGTCCGATCGCCAGGAATTGCCGAATTCTCTGTCGTCAAGGCACACCTCTCCCGTGACTTTCTCAAGAGCCCGTCTCAAAAGCCTACCCCTCGTCCTGAGGCGCCCCAAAGGGGCCTCAGGATGAGGAGAGGAGAGTGACTTTTGAGACGGGCTCTCAGGAACGCGCGACGCACGAACGCCCGACGCTGTCGATGCGACCGGCGGCGGCCTCAATTCCGCGATCAGCCGCAAGATGTCGGAGAACAGATTTCGGGGAATGGAGACTTCCGCCATCTGGAAGGCGATGGTGCGCCCGCGGCTGACGTCCTTTGCGCCGATCTTTATCAGCTTCTCCTTCAAGCCCCCACGCGGCGGCCGGATTTTCGCATCTTAGTTATGCAACGGAAAAGCGCAGCCGGATCAACAGGCCGCTCTCGTTTCATATATGTTGAGTTTTGCACGCCCGTAAGGAAAGTCACGCTAATCGGATTCCCGCAGTCAGCGCTTTTTCAGCCGGTCGAAGATCGCCTGAGCATTATAGGCCGCCCATTGTTCGTGCCCGCCGGAGTAAGTCGCTTCGTATGCTGTCTTGATTTGCTTGACAGCGGTTTCGGCAATCAGGGCATCGTCCTTCCGGTCCGCCAGAACCGTTAGCGCAACGCCCTGATTGCCAAAGCTAGCCGCCCAATCGAGCGGAACCCGCTCGCGGGTTCGTTCCTCCAGCGCCGCGCGATAGGCCGAGACCGCCTCCTCGAGCCGCGCCGTCCCGCTCTCCCCCCTGCCGAGCGCTGCGAGCACGTTGCCGACATTGCTCTGCGTCGCCGCCCATTGGAGAGGAACCCGCTCGCGCGTGAACTCCTCCAGCGCCGCGCGGAAGGCCGCGACCGCCTCCTCGAGCCGCGCCGTCCTGCTCTCCCGCTCCCCGAGCGGTCGGAGCGCGGCGCCCACGCCGAGCGCTAGACACGAAAGCAGATTTCGCATGAGCCTCGCCCGGTTCCCCCGATCGACTGGCAGCAGACTGCACGGCAAGGCCATTGTGTGGAACGGATTTCAATGTCAGCGCCGCCCGACGAGGCGCCCATTCGCATTTTCTGACGATCAGAAATATCTTGCGGTTTATCTGAATATATGGTACTCATATTCCTGAGAGACGAAATCGAAGGAGCTCTCCCATTGTCCGAAGCCGCCGAATCCCCTCCGGCGCCCGCCGTCCGTCGCGACCGATCGCCCCAGGCGCGAAGGGCGGCGAGAGCGAAAAAAGCCGAGCGGGAGACGCGGATCATTGGGCTCATCAACCGCGGCGTTTCCTTCGCCGAGATCGCTCAGCGGGAGCGCGTCACGCTGAACCGCATGCGGAAAGTGGTGCGAGCCATCCTCGAACGGCGCATGCCAAGGGCGCCTGCAGAGTATGTCCGCGACGGCGCAAGGGTTCATGGAGCATGGCGAGCCGGTTGGCTTCGAGGACATGCCGAGGCTCGACTTCTGCGTGGTCGGCTGCGTCGCGGTGACGCGGCGCGGCGGCCGGACCGGCAAGGGCGCAGGCTTTGCGGACCTCGAGCAGGGGTTTTTCCGCGAGCTGGGCCTCGTCGAAGACTCGACGCCGATCGCGACGACGGTCCATTCTTCGCAGGTCGTCGACGATTCCGAGGTGGTCATGGAGGGTCACGATTCGGCGCTGGCCTTCATCGCGACCGAGCTCGAACTGATCGAGACGCTGACCCCGTTCCGCCAGCCGGCGGGCGTCGCCTGGGACAGGGTCCGGCCCGATCAGTTCGCCGAGATTCCCTTTCTCGCCGACCTCCGCGCCTCGCTCGAACGCCGGAAGCGCGCGCCATGACGATTGGGGCGCTCGATCGGCGGCGATCTCCTCCCCCCTTGTGGGGGAGGATAAAGGAGGGGGGTCTCGCCCGACCTCGAAAGCTGTGCATCGGCATCCTCCGCGGCGAGTGCCGCGCGCCCCCCCACCCCTGCCCGCCCCCACAGGGGGGGCGGGAGTTCACGAAGCGGTCAAACTTTTCGCGGCGCCGGAGGCGCGCGCGATGATCGTCGACGACCCCGCGACCAAGGCCGAGGTCGAGGCCGCCTTCGCCGCCTACGAGCGCGCGCTGGTGACGAACGACGTTGCGGCGCTCGACGGCTTTTTCCTGCCGAGCGAAACGGCGATCCGCTACGGCGTGGCTGAGAACCTCTACGGCTACGAGGCGATCAAGGCGTTCCGGGCGGCGCGCTCGCCGGCCGGGCTCGCGCGCGAACTCGAGAAGACCTGCATCGTGACCTACGGCCGCGATGTCGCCATCGCCGCGACTCTCTTCCGGCGAGACGGCGCGCCGGGCAAGGTCGGGCGGCAGATGCAGACCTGGGTGCGCTTTCCAGAGGGCTGGCGCATCGTCGCCGCCCATGTCAGCGTCATCGACGACCCGGCATGAGCGCAACGATTTCCGGCGTCATTCTCCTGCCAACCGACGGCGCGCCCGCGGGGCCGCCGGTCGATTTGGCCATCGAGGATGGCGTTATCGCGGCGATCGCGCCGGCCGCGAGCGCGCCGGAGCGGCGCCTCCTCGCCCTGCCCGCGCTGGTCAACGCCCACGACCATTGCCGTCCACTCTCGCCGACTTCGTTCGGCGCCGCCGCGAAGCCCCTGGAAACCTGGCTTTTGCGTCTGGCCGCGATGCCGCCGATCGACCCCTATCTCGGCGCGCTTGCAGCTTTCGGGCGAGCGGCGCGGGGCGGAGCGGGCTCGGTCATGGCGCACTACACCCGCTTCCACGGGCCCATGTCGCCAGTCGAGGAGGCGTGCGCCGTCGCGCGTGCTGCGGAAGAGGTCGGGGTGCGCGTCGCCTTCGCCGTCTTCCTGCGCAACCGCAACCCGCTCGTGTACGGCGACGACGCCGCTCTCCTGGCCGCCCTGCCCGACGCGGCGCGCGCGACGATCGCGGCGACCTTCCATGGGACCATGCCGAGCGTCGAGGACCAAATCGCCCGCGTCGAGGCGATCGCCGAGGCGGTCGAGAGCCCGAGCTTCACCGTGCAGTTCGGCCCCAACGGGCCGCAATGGTGCTCGGACGCACTTCTTGCGGCCATCGCCGAGCGGTCGCGCGCGACCGGCCGGCGCGTGCACATGCACCTCTTGGAGACCCGCTATCAGCGCGCCTTCGCCGATCGCGCCTATCCTGAAGGCGTGGTCGAACGGCTCAAGACGCTTGGGCTTCTGTCGCCGCGCTTGACGCTCGCCCATTGCGTTTACGCTCGCGCGGAGGAGCTCGACCTGATCGCCGCGTCCGGCGCCGTCATCGCGACCAATCCGAGCTCGAATCTGCATCTGGCGAGCGGCGTCGCGCCAATCGGCGAGGCGATCCGGCGCGGCTGCCGCGTCGCGCTCGGCGTCGACGCCTCGGCGTTCGACGAGGACGACGACATCGTCCGCGAGCTTCGGCTCGGCCATTTCCTGCACGGCGGCTGGGGCTTCGAGCCGGTCGTCACGCGGGGCGACTGGCTCGCCGGCGCCGTGGCCAACGGACGCTTCGCCAACGGCGCGCCGGGCGACGGGGCGCTGACGATCGGAGCGCCGGCGGACATTCTCATTCTCGACCTCGATCGGCTGGATCGCGACGCCGTCATGCCGGTCGAGCCGGTCGACCTCGTGTTCGCCCGAGCGACCGCCCCCCATGTCGACCGCCTCATGGTGGCGGGGAAAGACGTCGTGCGCGACGGGAAGCTCGCGTCCGTCGAGCTCGACGCCGCCGAGGCCGCGCTGCGACAGGCGTATCGTGACAAGATCGGCTCCCGCGCCGCGTTCCTCGACGCGTGGCGAGACCTCGAGCCCGCGGCGATTGCGCATTATCGCGGCGGCTTCGGCTGTTGTTGATCCCCGTTCAGAGCGATGCGAAAATCGAGAGAGCCCGCGCGCTTGACCCGCCCTGAGTGGGGGCGGCCACTTCGATGCGAATTGCCCTGAGGACGCCGGCCCATGACCGACTCGCTGCCCGTCATCGATCTCGCGCCCCTCGGCGAGGGCGAGGCGGAGCTTGTGCGCGTCGCGGCGGCGATCGGCGCGGCCTGTCGCGACGCCGGCTTCTTCTACGCAGTCAACCACGGCGTCCCGAGGGCGGTGATGGACGAAGCCTTCGCCCAGTCCCAGCGCTTCTTCGCGCTGCCGCTCGCCTTGAAGCAGGCGATCGCGATCGAGACGGTCGGCGGCAACCGTGGCTATTCGGGGCTCCGCCATGAGGCGCTCGATCCCGCTCAGGGCCCCGACATGAAGGAGGCGTTCAACGTCGGAGTCGACGTTGCGCCCGACGACCCGGAGCTTCTCGCCAAAAAGCCGTTCCGCGCGCTCAACGCCTGGCCGGATCTCGTCGGCTTTCGCGAAACCATGCTCGGCTATTTCGACGCCTGCGCCGCCCTGGGCGCCCGCCTCCATCGCGCCTTCGCGCGTGATCTCGGCCTGCCGGCCGGCTTCTTCGAGGACAAGTTCGACCGGCCGATGGCGACACTGCGCCTCCTTCGCTACCCGCCGGCGGCGGACGACGCAGTCGGCGCCGGCATCCATACCGACTACGGAAACATCACCTTGCTCGCAACCGACGACGTCGGCGGGCTTCAGGTTCGCCGGCGCGACGGACGGTGGATCGACGCCCCGCCCCTCGCCGGCGCCTATGTGGTCAACATCGGCGACTGCCTGATGCGCTAAACCAACGACATCTACGTCTCGACGCCGCACCGCGTCGTCAACGCGAGCCCGCGCGAGCGTTTTTCGATCGCGTTCTTCTATGATCCCAACCCGGACGCCGAGGTCGCTTCCATCCCGTCATGCGTGACGGACGGCGTTTCGAAGTATCCATCGATCATGGCGGCCGACTATCTGAAGCTCCGGCTCGACGCGAGCGCGCCGAACTAACGCGAGCGAGGCGGCGCCTCGCGCCGGACAGAGGAACGAGGGAGGCTCCCATGTTGCAAACCTGGCGCTGGTTCGGGCCGGACGATCCGGTCAGTCTGGAAAATGTCGCTGAGGCGGGCGCCGTCGGCGTCGTGACCGCGCTCCATCACAAAAACCGCGGCGAAGCGTGGCCCGTGGACGACATTCTCGAGCGCCGCGCCGCGATCGAGAGCGCCGGGCTCGTCTGGCCGGTGGTCGAGAGCATTGGCGTCGGCGAAGAGATCAAGACGCGGAGCGGCGACTTTCGCCAGAAAATCGACAACTACATGCAATCGATCCGCAACGCCGCCCGCTCCGGGGTCAGGGTGTTCTGCTACAACTTCATGGCGATCACCGACTGGACGCGGACGAACCTTAACTGGCGGCTCGCGAACGGCGGAACCGCGCTGCGTTTCGACGCGCTCGACTTCGCCGCCTACAATCTCTTCATCCTCGAGCGCGCCGGCGCCGGGGACGATTATCCGCCCGAGCGCATCGCCGCCGCGAAGGCGCGGTTCGAGGCGATGACGCCCGAGGCGAGGGAGTCGCTCGAACGGGCGCTGATCGATTGGCTGCCGGCGGGCGACTTCACCTACGACCGCGCGAGCTTCCGCGAGGCGCTGGCGCGCTACCGGGACGTCGGCGTCGAGGACATGCGCGACAACCTGATCGCCTTCGTCCGCGAGATCGTGCAAGTCGCCGAGGAGGAGGGCGTGCGGCTCGCCATCCATCCCGACGATCCCGCCTTTCCCATTTTCGGGCTGCCGCGCGTGCTGTCGACCGCCGAGGACGTGCGGAAGCTGTTCGAGGCCGTGCCGTCGGAGGCTTGTGGGATCACGCTTTGCGCCGGGTCGTTCGGCTCGAACCCGAAGAACGATCTCGTCGCCATGGCGCGCGAGTTCGGGCCGCGCATCCACTTCGTCCATCTGCGCAACGTGAAGCACGAGCCCGACGGCTCGTTCTTCGAGGCGGACCACCTCGCGGGCGACACAGACCTCGTCGCGCTCGCGGCCGAAATCATGACGGAGGAGGCGCGCCGCCGCGCGGAAGGCCGCGCCGAGGCGGACATTCCGATGCGCCCGGACCACGGCCATCTCCTCGGCGACGACCGGCTGAAGCGCTCCAATCCCGGCTATTCCTTCATCGGCCGCCTCAAGGGCCTCGCGGAGTTGCGCGGGGTGATGCAGACGGTCGAGGCGTTCCGGTCCGGCCGGGTGGGGTAAAGTGCGGCGCGACGGATTTCCGTTCAATTCCGATATCATCGAGCGGCCGGTCCGCGACAAAGGCCTGTCTCTTCGAAGTCACTCCCAGGAGTCGCCAAGAAAGCCCGATGCCGAAGGATTTGAGAGGCGCGGACCTTTTCGACAGAGCGCCCATTCCGATTCTCCGCAAAGACTGGTCCGGCGTGAAATCCGCCCTGGCGCAGATCCGAGCCTCGGGCGTCGGCGACGTCGTGGCTCACCTGGCCACACGTCCCGATGTGATCGAAAAGTTGCGAACCTATCACCGCTTCGTCGATGCGAACCGCGCCGCGATACGCCTGCTCGGAGCGGAATCGAAAGAGCATTTTTTCGCAGTCGCCCGGCAACTGCTCCCGGCGAACGTCGCGAGCAACATCAAGGTCCTGGAAGCGTTCGAGCGCGGAGAGACCACCATGCAGGGCGAGCGGACGCTTCGGACCTTCGATGGGCGAACCGTTCCGATCATCTGGCGCGGCGTGATTCTCGACGAGGACGCCCAAGACATTCTCTTCTATGCGTTCGACGTCTCCGAGCAGCGGCGGGCCCAGGACGCCCTGCGGGCGGCGCAGGCCGAGCTTGCGCACGCCTCTCGCGTGTCGCTGCTCGGCGAGCTTTCGGCTTCGATCGCCCACGAGGTCAAGCAGCCGCTGGCGGCGATCAAGATCTTCTCGGACGCCGCTCGGCGCTGGCTGCGGGCCGATCCGCCGAAGACGCAGGAAATGGCCAACGCCATCAATCAGATTGCGCAAAACGCAACGCGCGCGGCCGACGTGGTCGACCGCATCCGCGCCTTCAGCCGCAAGGCGCAGAGCGACCCTGCGATCGTGGACGGGGCCGCCTTGGCGCACGGCGCCCTCCTCCTGGTGGAACGGGAGGCGAGGGAGCATGGGGTCGAGCACCGGCTGGACGCCGCTCCTGGGGCCCCGAAGATACGCGGCGATCTCGTCGGGCTGCAGCAGGTCCTGGTCAATCTCCTGCTCAACGGGATCCAGGCCATGGCCGAGGCCGGCAGCCGGCCTCGTCGCCTCGCCGTATCGGTCGCCCCGAACGCCGATCTTCGCAGGCTCGAGTTCCGGGTGCGGGATTCCGGCCCGGGAATTCCGGCGGAAAACCGCGAGCGCATTTTCGCTCCGTTCTTCTCGACCAAGCCGAACGGAATGGGCATGGGCCTTCCATCGTCAACGAGCATGGCGGAGAGCTTCAGTTCGAGGACGCCGAACCTGAAGGGGCCTGTTTCTTGTTCTCGCTTCCGGTCGCGCGAGGCGTGGCTCTGGCGTCCGTGGGGGCGATCAACCGGGCCTAAACATTTGTATGATTTAGTCGCAACGCCATTCGACGCTATAGCGTGTTAACCGGTCGCATCCTGCGCCGACGGCTCCGCGCGGAGGCGCCCCGAGTGTCTGTTTCTGCGACGATCGCGATCATCGAGCACGACGATTCCGTTCGCGCGGCGATCGTGAGCCTCGTCCGGTCGCTGGGTTTCGTCGCCACATCGTTTGCGTCGGCCGAGGCGTTTTTCGGCTCGGCGACACTCGGCCGCACGGACTGCATCGTCACCGACGTGCAGATGCCCGGAATGAGCGGGCTGGAGCTTCAGAGCCATCTGGCGGCGCAGGGCGATCGAACCCCCGTCATCTTCATCACGGCCTTTCCCGAGGAGCGCGTGCGCCGGCAGGCGATCGCCGCCGGAGCCATCGGCTTCCTCGCCAAGCCGTTCGACGGCGACGCGATGAGCGCGTGCATCGAGCGCGCTCTCAAGGCAAGCGGCCTCTCCGCGAGCTCCTGACCGCTTGCGCCGGCCCGCGCGGCGGGTCCGCCGATCGGAGGATGGTCCGACGCCGCGTGTCCGATGTATCCTCTTTGGTTCGGAGACGGCGGCATGTCGGCGAGCGAGCGCGACCTTGGCAGTTCGAGAAGCCTTTTGTCGGGGTTGCTCGCGCTGCTGCTGGTCGCGGCGGCCGCCTCGCTCAGATCGCTGGCGACGGCGCCCGCTCTCGTGTCCTGGTACGGGGGGTTGGAAAAGCCGGCGTTCAGCCCGCCGATCGCGGTCTTCCGTCCGGTCTGGGCGGCGCTTTACCTTCTGATGGCCTTCGCCTTCTGGCGCGTCCTCAGCCTGTCGCCCCGCGTTCCCGGCCGCCGGCTTGCGATTGTCCTCTTCCTTGCCCAGCTCGCCCTGAACGCCTTCTGGTCGTTCCTCTTCTTGGACGCCCACAGCCCGCTCATGGGCCTGATCGACATCGTACCCCAGTGGCTTCTGATCGTCGCGACCATCGCCGCCTTCTGGCCGCTCGATCGGTCCGCCGCTCTGGCGCTCGTCCCGCTCGCCGCCTGGGTCGGCTTTGCCAGCCTCCTCAATTTCGAGGTCTGGCGGTTGAACTGAGCGGGGCCGCCGCCGCTCATCGCCATGGTGGCGCTATGCGCGCGGCTCCGGCCCCTCGTAGCGGGCGCGGGGGCGGATCAGCGTCCCGGTCTCGGCCTGCTCGACGATGTGGGCGGCCCACCCGACGCTGCGGCCGATGAGGAACAGGGAAAACGGCGCGCTGGCCGGCAGCCGGCTTGCCCGCGCGAAGGCCGCGAGCGCGAAATCGACGTTCGGCCCGGCCCCGGTCGCGTCGTAGGCGGCCTCGCGGACCGCGCGCGCGGTTTCATCGATCGCGAGTCCGTCGAGCATCGCGATCGCGCGCGGGTCGCCGTCGGGATAGAGCGGATGGCCGAATCCGGGAAGATTATGCCCGCGCGCGAGCCAGCCGCCGACCGCCGCGCCGGCGCCGCGCTTTTCGGCCTCGTCCATCAAGGCGGCCAGCGCCCTCGCCGCGCCGCCATGCCGGGGACCCGACAGCGCGCAGAGGCCCGCGAACAGCCCGGCGGCGACGGAGGCGCCGGTCGACGCGGCGACGCGCGCGGCGAAGGCGGAGGCGTTGAGTTCGTGATCGGCGACCAGAACCAGAGTCCGCCGCGCCCGTTCGACGTCCGCAGGCTCAAGCGACCATGCGCGGCCGAGACGCCGGTGGATCGGCGCGTCGCCGTCTCCGACGCCGAGGCTCGCCGCGATGTGGCCGATCGCCGTCTCGGCGTCCCGGTGCAGCCGGTCGGCGCTCCGCCCCAATGTCGGGGCGGTTCGCTGCGCCAGCGCCCCGAGGGCCTCGAACGGATTCGCGCCGTGCGGCTCCGGCGTCGGGAAGCACGGTTCTGCGCCGGCCCGCCACAGCAGGGCGGCGGTCGTCTCCAGCGTCGCCGTCTCGGCCCATTCCACGGCGTCGACGCCCCGATAGACGAGAACGCTGTGACGCACGGTCGAAACGCTTGTCGTGATCGCCGGCTCGCCCCAGTGAAACGCGCCGGCGGCGATGTCCGCGGTTTTCCGCCCGCGCGCCTGGCGCGCGCCGAGCGTGGCCACGTCGTCGGCCCGGTAGAGGCTGCGCCGCGGATCCGCAGGATCGGGCCGCACGCCAACGCGGCCGCGGCTGACATAGGCGTAGAGCGTCTGCGGTCGGATCCCCAGCGCGGCGAGGGCGGAGTCCCGCGTCATCCAATCGGTCATAGATTGATTCTATTTATCAAGATTGATCGTCATGCAACGGCGCGCCATCCTGCGCCAGAACTTTTGCAGGAGATCGCCTAATGAGTGCGATGACGAATCCTGGGATGGAGGATCGGGCGGACGGCGGCGACAAGGGCGCCGACCGGCTGGTTCTGGAGGCGATCGGCGCGTCGCTCGGGTTGCCGCCCCAAGCGACGGACCGCGTCCGCTTCGATGGTCCCGACTGTCTTCCATCCGCCTTTCCGGTGACGGCGCTGGCTTCGGCCGCGATCGGCGCGGCGGGCCTGGCGGTCTCCGAACTCGTCGCCGCGGTCGCGGAGGCGCCGCCCGTCAGGGTGGACCGGCGCCTCGCCGCCCTATGGTTCGGACTCTCGATCCGGCCGGTCGGTTGGACGCTGCCGTCGCCCTGGGACCCGATCGCGGGCGACTATCCCGCCGCCGACGGCTGGATCCGCCTCCACACCAACGCGCCCCGCCACCGCGCCGCGGCGCTCGCTGTGCTCGGTTCGGCGGCCGAGCGGCCGGCCGTCGCGGAGGCCGTCAGGGGCTGGTCGGCCGACGCGCTCGAACAGGCGGTGATCGAGGCGGGCGGATGCGCCGCGATGATGCGATCGGTCCCGGAATGGGAGGCCTCTCCGCAAGGGCGCGCGGTCTCCGCCGAGCCGCTGATCGCGTTCGCCGACGCGCGCAAAACCTCGTCCGCCTGGCGGCCGACCGCCGATCGGCCGCTCGCGGGTCTCAAGGTCCTCGACCTGACCCGCGTGCTGGCCGGCCCGGTCGCGACCCGCTTTCTCGCAGGCTTCGGCGCCGATGTCCTGCGCATCGATCCGCCGGATTGGAACGAGCCGGCGATCGAGCCCGAGGTCACGCTCGGCAAGCGTTGCGCGCGGCTCGATCTCAGGCACGCGGCCGACCGGGCGCGGTTCGAGCGCCTCATCGCCGAGGCCGACCTCTTCATCCACGGCTACCGGCCGGACGCGCTCGACGCCCTGGGCTACGGCGAGACCGTCCGCCGCGGCCTAAATCCGGGGCTCGTCGACGTCTGCCTCGACGCTTACGGCTGGTCGGGTCCGTGGCTTAATCGCCGCGGCTTCGACAGCCTCGTCCAGATGTCGACGGGGATCGCCGCCGCGGGCATGGCCTGGCGGGACGCCGACAAGCCCGTCCCGCTGCCGGTTCAGGCCCTCGACCACGCCACCGGCTATCTCATGGCGGCGGCGGCTGTCCGCGGCGTCGCGCAGCGCCTCGCCGACGGGCGGCCAACCTCCGCGAAGGCCTCGCTCGCCCGGACGGCGGCGCTGCTCGTCGCGCTGCCGCGCGGGCCGTCGGAGGAGGCCGCCCTGCGCCCGGCCGAGGCGGACTATGCGGCGGCTGTCGAGGCGACGGATTGGGGCCCGGCGCGGCGCGCCCTTCCGCCCGTCGCCGTCGCCGGCGCGCCGCTCGCGTGGAGCCAGCCTGCGCGGCGCTTAGGCTCGGAGACCGCGAACTGGCCGCAGTGAGGGGGTTCCGGCCGTCTCCCGCGTCGGCGTTCTTCCGTCGGCCTCGTACGGGTCCGCGATCGGAGCGCGGCGGCGGCCCCGAAACCCCCATCGATTCCGCTCCCCGTTCGTCACGCGGCTTGCTTTTCAATGCGCCTGAGCAATGCTCAAAAATCGACGAGACCGCCTTGCAACAAACACAATCCCGATATAGAAGGGCGGTGATTTTGGACGGCCAAGTTCTATGTTTTGCGCCTCGGCGCGGCGACGACACTTCCCTTCAATTTCGACTCTCTGCCGTGAACACGTCGTTCACGTGCGAACTACAACGCATGATTGAAAGGAAATCGTCATGGCGACCGGAACGGTGAAATGGTTCAACGCCACCAAGGGCTTCGGCTTCATTCAGCCTGACACGGGCGGGACGGATGTGTTCGTGCACATCTCCGCCGTCGAGCGCGCGGGCATGCAGACCCTCAACGAAGGCCAGAAGGTCCAGTTCGAGTTGGTCCGCGACAGCAAGTCGGGCAAGAGCTCGGCTGGAAATCTTCAGGCCGCGTAAGCGCTCTGCACGCTCACCGACCGAGGCATCGGCGATGAGGTGAGGCTCTCCTGGAACTCCAGCGAAAGGCCCCGCGCCCCTCCGGGCGGCGGGGCCTTTTGTTTTCGATGACAAACGCTGAGCAAGATGCAGCAAAGCCTTGTTCCGACTGCGCCCTACCTCTCTCGTGCGGCCTCGGACGCGATCTTGGCGAGCGGCGACAGCAGGTAGTCGATAACCCGTTGCGAGTCTGTCTTGATTTCGACGGTGACCGTCATGCCGGGGGTGAGGGGGACGATCGAGTTGTCGATTTTCATCGCGGTTTCGCCGAGTGCGACGGTGACGGGGAACACAAAGCTTTCCGCCTGACCAGGGGCGGTCGTCGAGGGCGCCTGGGTCGGGTTGGCCGTGGCGGCGGCGTTGGCGAGGGCGCGCTTGGCCTCCTGCTCGGTCACAGCGCTCGGGGCGATCTTGATGACTTTGCCTTGCAGCACGCCGAAGCGGGTGAAGGGGAAGGCGTCGACCTTGATGACTGCCGGCTGCCCGAGTTTGACGAAGCCGATGTCGAGGTTCGCAACCAGCGCCTCGACCTGAAGCTTGCCGCCGTTCGGGGTGATGACGGCAAGCTGCTGGCCGGTGGTGACCACCTGGCCGACCGTGGTCACCGCCGTCTGTTGCACGACGCCGTCGAGCGGCGCGTAAAGCTCGGTGCGCTGAAGGCGCGCGGTCGCCTTCGCAAGAGCCTGACGCGCTTCGTCCCGCTTGCGCGAGGCCTCAGCGAGCTTGTTCTCATTGTCGGCGATGAACTGCGAGACGGTCTTCGTCCGCTCGCTCTCCAATTCCCTCATCGCGGCGTCGGTCTCGATCAACTGGCCCTCGTCGGAGGCGAGCTGGGCCTGATATTTCTCCAGCTCCTCCTTGGCGTCGTAGAGGTTGACCTTGGTGCCGACTTGCTTGTCGATCGCCTCCTGGCGCGTGGCGACGCGCGCATTTAGCGTGTCCATCAGCGTGCGCTGGAAGGCGATGCTCATGTCGAGGCGCTTCCGGGTCGCGAGCTTCTGCGCCATCTGCCTGTCGAGCGCCTTGAGCGCGTCCGAAAGCTGGGTCAGATCTGCGCGCAGAACCGACTCCTCGCGCAGCCGGAACGGCTCGGGCGGACTGTCGTCCCAGCCGATGGAAAACGCCGGCCGCCCTGCAAGCGCCTCGACCGGGCTCGGCGTCGGCGCCTCGCTTGTCGCTTTCTCAGCCGCGCCATTGTCCTGGCCGCCATCTGCGTGCGCTTCTTGCGCTTCTGCGCTCCGGACGGCCTCGATCGCGAAGCGGCGCCGCGCGATCTCGGCGCGGCTGGCGTTGAGCGCGTCCTCGGCGGCGGTTGCGTCCGCGTTGGCCTCCGCCGGGTCGAGTTCAAAGATGAGATCGCCCGCCTTGACCGTCTGCCCCGCCTCGACATGGATCGCAGCGATCTTGCCGGGATCGAGCGGCTCGATCACCTTGGAATAGCCGGCCGTCTCGATCTTGCCCTGCGCGACGGCGTGCACGTCGAGTCGACCGAAGAAGGACCAGATGAGCGCCGCGAGCGCGAACGTGCAGATCGTCGCGATCAGCGCGATCGGCGCCGGCGGAGGCGGCGACTCCAGGATTTCCAGCGCCGCCGGCAGGAACTCGCGGTCGCGGCCCGAGACCGCGCGGCGTGCCTGCGGCGGGGGCGGGGGAGGCGGCGCTACGGCCGGGAGCGCGGTCCGTTCGTTCATGCGGGCGTCCTCGCCTGGTCGGACTGCAAATCCCACAGATGGGCGTAGAGGCCGCCCTCGCGCCGCAGAAGCTCGTCGTGCGACCCGACCTCAACGATCTCCCCGCGAGCCATGTCGACGATCCGGGTGCAGGGACGGACCGCCGCCAGCCGATGGGCGATGATGACAACGGTACGGCCGCGCACGATCGCGCGCATATTCTCCTGGATGATCCGCTCGCTGTCGTAATCGAGCGCCGAGGTCGCCTCGTCGAGGATGAGGATGCGGGGGTTGGTGGCGAGCGCGCGGGCGATCGCGATGCGCGGGCGCTGCCCGCCGGAGAGGTTCGCGCCGCGCTCCTCGATCATCGTGTCGTAGCCCTGCGGAAGCTGAGCGATGAACTCGTCCGCGCCGGCGAGCCGCGCCGCCTACATCACCAGCACCCGCGGCATCGCTGGGTCGCCGAGCGCGATGTTCTCGTGGATCGTCCGGTTGAACAAAATGTTTTCCTGCAGCACCACGCCGATCTGGCGGCGCAGCCAGCCCGGATCGAGCTGGGCGACGTCTACGCCATCGATCATCACCTGTCCGATCTGGGGCCCATAGAGGCGCTGGATCAATTTTGTCAGCGTCGACTTGCCCGAGCCCGACGGCCCGACGATCCCGACCACTTCCCCAGGCGCGATCGACAGCGTCACGTTGCGCAGGACGTCGGGCGCGTCGGGCCGGTAGCGCATGGTTACGTTGCGGAACTCGATCGCCCCGCTCGGCGGCGGCAGGGTCAAAAGGTTTTGCGGCACGGGCTCGGGCGGCGAATTGAGGATGTCGCCGAGCCGCGCCACCGACACCTGCACCTGCTGGAAATCCTGCCAGAGCTGCGACAGGCGCAGGATCGGCTGCACGACCTGGCTCGCGATCATGTTGAAGGCGATGAGCTCGCCGACCGACATCGAGCCCTCGATCACCGCCTCGGCGCCGACGAACACGATCAGCGCCGTCGTGACCTTGCTCACGTACTGGATCATGTTCTGGCCGAGCGCGCCGGTGACGCCGGCGTCGAAGGACTTGCTCACGTAAGA
>NZ_JBKQOT010000799.1:0-6051 GCF_052145395.1 Roseiarcus sp. | reverse complement strand
TGCGCGGGTGTTCTCGTCGAAGTCCGGGAACTGGAAGAACGGCGAATTCGCCTCCAGCATTTCCTCGTATTCGCATTCGATCGGCAGACGCGTCGTCGGCTTCTCCTTGCGGTCGTGTAGGAGCACGTATTTCCGCACCGACGGCAGCCTGTCGGCCATTTTTTCCAACAGCGGCAGGAAGTCCGCGTTGACCAGCACGGTCGAGGGGGCCGCGTCGTTCATTGCAAACAGCAAACCCTCCGGCGGGAGAGAGAGATTGACCGTTTGCAGCACCGCGCCCATCATCGGCACGGCGAAATAGCACTCGAGATAGCGGTGGCTGTCCCAGTCGAGAACGGCGACGACGTCGCCGGGCCTTACGCCGAGTTCTGCGAGCCCGCTCGCGAGCCGCCCGATGCGCTCGCGGAAGACCCGGTAGCTGTGCCGCCTCAGGTCCCGGTAGACGATCTCCTGATCGGGCGCGTGCACCATCGGGTAGTGCAGCAGATGCTTGATGAGAAGGGGATACTGATAGGCCGACGGACTGACGTCGATGAGTTTGCCTGGCATGGCGCGAACGCCTCACTCGTTATTGAAAAATTGAGGGACAATACTGTGGTTCCACACCAATGCGTTGATTTGGATCAAGTGTACAGTGTAATTGTCCCCGGTCGATCAGACGATTGGAGCTTCTTCATCTTGAAGTGTAGGCCGTCCGGCGACCTGACCGAGATGCGCATTCCGACCGACGTCGCGCTGCGGCTCGACCGGCGCTCAAGCTTGCGGTGGACGAATTGTTCGCGCCGCGGTGAGGGGGCGGCGGAGCCCAGCCGCCTCCCCGGAGTTACCCTCGAAGGCGCGCAGTGCTAAGCTCGGCGCCATGTCGACCGCCACACAGAAGCTTATGAGTGTGGACGAGTTCCTCGGCTGGGCCGGGGAGCGTGACGGGCGCTGGGAATTGCTCGATGGGCATCCCATTATGATGGCGCCGGAGCGCGTGGCGCATCTTGAAGCGAAGTCGGAGGCGTCGGTCGCTTTGCGGCGCTCGATCGAACGCGCCGGGGTCCCGTGCCGGGTCCTGCCGGACGGCGCTACGGTCCGCGTGGCCTCGCGGACGGCCCTCGAGCCGGACGCGCTCGTCTATTGCGGGCCGCGCCTACCGCCCGACGCGATTGAGATTCCGAACCCGATGATCGTCGTCGAGGTCCTGTCCGATGGCACGGCGGCGCGCGATCACGGGGTCAAGCTCGTTGGCTACTTCTCGCTATCGAGCGTGGCGCACTACCTGATCGTCGACCCCGAGCGGCGCACTGTGATCCACCACCGGCGCGGTCAGGGCGACCTGATCGAGACCCGTATTCTGACCAGCGGCCCGCTTCGGCTCGACCCGCCGGGGCTCCAACTGGCGGTCGACGAGTTCTTCCCGGCGGCATGAGGCGAGCACGAGGTCAAACAGAAAAACCAATAATATGTGTTAAAATGAAGCGCGAGGGGATCGTTCTGGGTCGCCCGGCGGACGCTTCCGGGCATGAAATCGTGACCGATTCGGGCGCGCAACCTCCTGAAAAGGCGCGATGGCTGCCAGACCTGAGCCTGCTCTTGAACGCGTCCCCCCGTTCGTGACAGTTTGGCCGCCTCCAAGACAAGCGAGGACCCCATGGATCAGGCGACGGACAGGGCCCTGGAGGGCCACAACCGGCCCCGCAATCCCGGCGTCCGGCTCGATCCCGCCTGGTTCGAGAGCGTCGGGGTCAATGCGAGCGCCGTCGAGCGCCGCGCCGCCACGCTGACGACCCGCCGCTCGGTCAAGAAGGAATACCAGGCGGCCTGGCTTGTGAAGGCGCTGACCTGCATCGACCTCACCACCCTTTCCGGCGACGATACGCCGGAGCGGGTGCGCCGGCTCTGCGCCAAGGCGCGGCGGCCGCTCGCCGGGGACCTCCTGGCCGCGCTCGGGCTCGAGGACGCGCCCCCAACCGTCGCCGCCGTCTGCGTCTATCCGACCATGGTCCCGCCCGCCGTGCGCGCGCTCGAGGGCTCGGGCGTCCCGGTCGCCTCGGTCGCGACCGGCTTTCCGGCCGGGCTCACCCCGCTCAAGGTCCGGCTCGACGAGATCCGCTACGCGGTCGGCGAGGGCGCGGCCGAGATCGACGTCGTCATCACCCGCGCCCATGTGCTTTCGCGCGACTGGACGGCGCTCTACGACGAGGTCGCGGCGATGCGCGAAGCCTGCGGTCCCGCCCATCTGAAGACCATCCTCGGCACGGGCGATCTGAAGACCCTGCGCAACGTCTACGCCGCGAGCATGGTCGCCATGCAGGCCGGCGCCGACTTCATCAAGACGTCGACCGGCAAGGAGGACGTCAACGCCACCCTGCCGGTGAGCCTTGTCATGGTCCGGGCCTTGCGCGACTACCGCGAGCGCGCGGGCGTCGACATCGGCTTCAAGCCCGCGGGGGGCCTGCGCGCCGCCAAGGACGCGCTCGCCTGGCTCATTCTGATGAAGGAGGAACTCGCTCTGCCCTGGCTGCAGCCGGACCTGTTCCGCATCGGGGCGAGCGGGCTCTTGACCGACATCGAGCGGCAGCTCGACCATTACGCGACCGGCCGCTATTCGGCCGCCCACCGCCACGCGATGGCGTGAGGACCATGATGGCGCTCATCAAGGACATTCTGCGCACGATGGACTACGGCCCCTCGCCCGAAAGCAGCGACCACGTCCGAGCCTGGCTCTTGAAGCACGAAGGCGGCTTCGGTCCTTTCATCGGCGGGCGGTTCACGAAACCGCGCGAGCTGTTCGACGTCTTCAACCCCGCTACCGGCGAGCGCATCGCGCGCGCGACCCAGGGCTCGCCCGCCGATGTCGACGCCGCCGTCGCCGCCGCGCGCAAGGCGCTGCCGAAATGGGCGGCGACGCCGGGCGAGGAGCGGGCGCGCGTCCTCTATGCGCTCGCCCGCCATGTGCAGAAGCGCGAGCGCTTTCTTTCGGTCCTGGAGACGATCGACAACGGCAAGCCGATCCGCGAGTCGCGCGACATCGACTTGCCCCTGGTCGCCCGGCACTTCTATCATCACGCAGGCTGGGCCTCCCTGATCGAGAGCGAGTTTCCGGGCACGCGCCCGGTCGGCGTCTGCGGGCAGGTCATCCCGTGGAATTTCCCGCTCCTGATGCTCGCCTGGAAGATCGCGCCCGCGCTCGCCGCCGGGTGCACGGTCGTGCTCAAGCCCGCCGAGTATACGCCGCTGACCGCATTGGCCTTCGCCGAGATCTGCATCGAGGCGGCCTTGCCGCCCGGCGTCGTCAACATTGTCACAGGGGACGGCGAGACGGGGGCGGCGCTCGTCGCTCACGACAGCGTCGACAAGATCGCCTTCACCGGCTCGACCGAGGTCGGACGGGCGATCCGAAAAGCGACGGCGGGAACGGGCAAGAAGCTCGCCCTCGAACTTGGCGGCAAGTCGCCCTTCGTCGTCTTCGACGACGCTGACCTCGACAGCGCCGTCGAGGGCGTGGTCGATGCGATCTGGCTCAATCAGGGTCAGGTCTGCTGCGCCGGCTCCCGCCTGCTTGCGGCGGAGGGGATCGCCGACGCGCTGACCTCCAAACTTCGCGCGCGGATGGCGCGCCTCAGGGTGGGCGACCCGCTCGACAAGTCGACCGACGTCGGCGCGATCGTCGCCCCCGCGCAGCTCGAACGGATCGAGCGGCTGATGCGCGCCGGCGCCGAGGAGGGGCTCGAAATCTGGCGCGCCGACGACGCGCTTCCGAACCGCGGCTCATTCTATCCGCCGACCCTGGTCACCGGCGCCGAGCCGGCGTCGGTCCTGATGCGAGAGGAGATTTTCGGCCCGGTCCTGGTCTCCACGACCTTCCGCACGCCCGACGAGGCCGTCGCGCTCGCCAACAACACCCGCTATGGCCTCGCGACCTCGGTCTGGACCGAGAACGTCAATCGCGCGCTCGAGGTCGCGGCGCGGATCAAGGCGGGCGTCGTCTGGATCAATTCGACCAACCTGTTCGACGCAGCCTCCGGCTTCGGCGGCTATCGCGAGAGCGGCTTCGGCCGCGAGGGCGGCCGGGAAGGCCTCATTGAATATCGGGTCGCCGATGCGCCATGGGGCAAGCCTAATCCAGCGAAGGCGCCTGCGCTCGATGTCCTGCCGGGTCTCGCTCCGGCGGACGAGGGCGCGACCGGCATCGACCGAACGGCGAAGCTCTATGTCGGCGGCAAGCAGGCGCGCCCCGACTCCGGATTCAGCTACGCGGTCCTCGACCCGAAGGGACGCGAGGTCGGGCTTGCCGGACTCGGCTCGCGCAAGGACATTCGCAACGCGGTCGAGGCCGCCGCCAAGGCGACGTCCTGGGCCGCCGCCATGGCGCACAGCCGGGCGCAGGTGCTCTATTACGTCGCCGAGAACCTGAGCGCCCGCGCCGACGAGTTCGCCGGCCGACTGCAGGTGACGACCGGCGCGTCCAGGCGCGCCGCCGCGGCTGAGGTCGACGCGTCGATCCGGCGGGCCTTCTTCTATGCGGGCTTCGCCGACAAGTACGACGGCGCGGTCCACGCGACGCGCTCAAAGTTCGTGACGCTGGCGATGAACGAGCCCTGGGGGGTGATGGGGATCGTCTGCCCGGACGAGGCGCCGCTGCTCGCCTTCGTCTCGCTGGTCATGCCCGCGATCGCCATGGGCAATAGCGTGGTCGCGGTCCCCTCGGCGCGCCATCCGCTGAGCGCGACCGATCTTTATTCCGTGCTTGACACGTCCGACGTCCCCGCCGGGGTCGTCAACATCGTGACCGGCGAGGCGAACGCGCTGGCGGCGACGTTGGCCGAGCACGACGGCGTCGATGCAGTCTGGTACGTCGGCGACGCGGCCGGGGCCGCCAGGGTCAAGGCGGCTTCCGCCGGCAACCTGAAGGTGACCTGGACGCGGTCGGCGCTCATGGACTGGCCGGGCGCCGAGGGGAGGGAGTTCCTGCGGCGCGCGACCCAGGTCAAGAATATCTGGACGCCTTACGGCGAATAAGTCTTACCAGACCTTGGTGACGGTGTAGCCGAGCCTGCGCAGCCGTTCGACAAGGCCGTCCTTGCCGGTAAGGTGCAACGCGCCGACGGCGATGAAAGCCCCACCGTCCTTCAACAGCGGCGCGAAGCGTTCGGCCATGATCGCGTTCCTCCCTGTGAGCAGCAGGCCGGTGAATTCGTCCTCGGCGGCGCGTTCGCTGTCGCTCATGCCGCCGACCGCGTCGCCGACGGCCAGGATCTCGGCGGGGCGGCTCTGTCGGTACAGCTTTAGGAGCGTAGCGTAGACGTCATCGTTCGTTTCCGGGTCGCGCGCGGCGACGGAGAGCATGGCGGCGGCGACTTCGGGCCGTACCGATGCGATCGCGTCGAGCTGTTCCTGCGGCGTCTCCAGCGCGACGACCTTGATGCCGGCCGCTTTCGCCTGCTCGGCGAGAAATTCGTCGACTTCCGGCAGGTTGAGAGCCTCGCGCTTCGCCTCGCAGGCTGGCGCCGCGGTCAGAACCGCGAGGAACCAGAGCCTGAGATGATGGGCGAATTCCGTCGGATAGCCGCGCCCGGCGACCAGTTTCTCGATGGCTCCGCGGTCCGGGGCGGGTGCATCCGCGAACGTGTCGTGGTCGCGGTCCAGCGCCCGGGCGAGCATCGCCGCCCCGATGTCGGCCTTCTCCATGACGTCAAAGGGGCCGCCGAGTTCGGTGGCGACGATTTTCCCTTCCGGGATCTGCATCGCCGCGCGCCGCGCGATCGCGAGCGCCTCGTCGTCGGTCGAGTGGATCGTGCCGAAGAGATACGAGGGCGGCAGCGAGGCTTTATCGACGCGCCAGAAGAGGGCGTCGGCGTTGACAAGATCGTCGGCGCGCCGTTGGCGGGCTTCCGCGAGTCCGGCGATCTGGCTGAGGTCCTTTCCATGGCAGGTCGGCGGCGGCTCCGCCAAGGCGGGCGCCGCGGCCAAAGCGAGGCCGACGAGCCCGGCCCAGCGCCAGCCCGACCGGGGTACCATGGCCCTACAGCTTGCGCAGCGCGACTTCCTCGATCCGATGGCTGC
>NZ_JBKQOT010000798.1:0-3447 GCF_052145395.1 Roseiarcus sp. | reverse complement strand
CCAGAACCGGCGCATGCCGCGGTCCCCGAACCCGGCCAACGGTCCTGCATCAGCGTCAAAGAATGCCAAGGTCGACAAAGGTCCCCTCTTCCATAAGCCCGGATCACAGCGGAAGCGGCGAAGAGCTCGTGCTCGAACTGCCGCCCCCCCGCACGGGACCGTCCCGCGGCGTCCAAATGCGGGCGCCCCCGATAAATTTTCGTAATGTCGCCGCAGGTGGGACAGGGCTCTCTCGCCCCGCATCGGTTCGCCGCGCCCGAGCTTGCGGTTGCCCAGCGTCGCCGCCCGCTACCAAACCGTTTCCGGCGGCGGCCCCATTTTGATGTCCCGCATGCTGACCCGCTCGCCTTACAAGTGGCGAATCGTCAGCAGCACCTCTCGTTCATGGTAGGTTCCGGCGCCGCCTGCCTTGGTTCGACGATTGGCAAGCCCAACCCACCAGGATCGGTGGTGTTGGTCAGGTGGGTCACCGACGGCGAAGGGCGCTGGAAGGAGCGGCGATGGCGCGCGGTGATCCCGCGCAACCCACTAACGGCCGGTACGGGGGTGGGACGATATCCCCGTCCTCTTTGATGAACTGCCCGATGTCCGGGTTCGGCAGGATATCGAGCACCGTCTCTGACGGGCGACAGAGCTTGACCCCCTTGGGCGTCACGACGATCGGCCGATTAATCAAAATCGGATGCGCCATCATGAAGTCGAGGAGTTGATCGTCGGTCCATTTCGGATCGCTAAGTCCCAGTTCCGCGTAAGACGTGCCTTTCTCGCGCAGGAGCGCGCGTACCGGAATCCCCATCGCGGCGATGAGTTCCTTCAGCCGCTCGCGGGTCGGCGGGGTTTTCAGGTATTCGATGACGACGGGCTCCTCGCCGCTCCGCCGGATCATCGCCAGCACGTTGCGCGACGTCCCGCAGGCGCGGTTGTGGTAGATCGTGACGGTCATGCCTCGTACTCGTGATCAAGAGGCTCGGCTTCGCGGCTGTCTGGCGTGATGGTGCGGGTCAGCAGAACAGCCGACGCCGGGCAAAGCCCGACGGCTTGGCGTGTCGTCAGGATCGTCGAGGCGCTCGCCCGCTATCGGCGACCTCAAAGCCTAGCCCTTCCAAATACGCACACGCGTCGGTCGTGAACAGAAACGCGCACTGGGCCCCCTGACGAGCAGAGTGGGCAAGCAGCCAGTCGACGACCTTCCGACCGACGCCCTCGCCGCGCGCGTCGGCGGCGACGACAATCGAGCGCAAGAGCGCTTCAGAGCCATAGGCCTCCAAGGCTCGTAACCGACCCGCTTCAGGTCGAGCATGAATTGGAAAGGCTGGACGTCCGGCGCCGCAATATCGTCGGCCGGAAGACCGGCGGCGTCCAACGCCGCGCAAAACGCTTCCATCTCATCGGTTGGGAGCGGCTCGCTGCGAAGCTCGTCGCCAATCCCAAAGTCGGTCGCCAATCGTCCGGAAGCGCTCACAGTCCGACTGCGGGTCATGGCGAGCGCCCGGCGACCGCGCCGCTCTCCCGCTGTCCTCGCTCGTACCAGTCGCGGGTGCAGTTGACGATCCACACCGTCGACAACATGACCGGCACTTCGATCAGCACGCCGACCACGGTCGCAAGCGCCGCCCCTGAATTGAATCCGAACAGGCTGATCGCGGCCGCGACCGCAAGCTCGAAGAAGTTGCTCGCGCCGATCAGCGCCGACGGCCCCGCGACGCAATGCTGTTCTCCCGCCAGCCGGTTGAGGAGATATGCGGCCCCGGCATTGAAATAGACCTGAATGAGGATTGGGACGGCGAGCAGCGCGATCACCATGGGCTGCGCGAGGATCTGCTCGCCCTGGAATCCGAACAGCAGAACGAGCGTGGCGAGCAGCGAAACGAGTGACAGCGAGCCGAGCCTCTCCAGCAGCCGGGCAAGCGCCGCCTCTCCACCGTTGGTGAGGACGTACCGTCTCACGCCCTGCGCCACGATCACGGGAACCACGATATAGAGCACGACCGAGAGGACCAGCGTGTCCCATGGCACGCTGATCGCGGAAAGCCCAAGCAGCAGGCCGACGATCGGCGCGAAGGCGAACACCATGATCGTGTCGTTGAGCGCAACCTGGGAGAGCGTGAAGTGCGGCTCTCCCTTCATCAGATTGCTCCAGACGAAGACCATGGCCGTACAGGGCGCCGCGGCAAGCAGGATCAGGCCGGCGATATAGGAATTGATCTGATCGGGGGGCAGCCACGGCCGAAACACGTGCCCGATGAAGAACCAGCCGAGGGCGGCCATGGAGAACGGCTTCACGCCCCAGTTGATCAGCAGCGTGACGCCGATTCCGCGCCAATGTTCTCCGACCCGCCCGAGCGCGGCGAAATCGATCTTGAGCAGCATTGGCACGATCATCAGCCAGATCAGCACCGCGACTGGCAGATTGACCTTAGCGACTTCGACACTCTCAATCGTACGAAACAGCCCCGGGAAGGCGTGCCCAAGCGCGACTCCGGCGACAATGCAGAGAAAGACCCAGACGGTCAGATAGCGCTCGAAAATCGACATCCCTACGCCTCGCCCGCCTTGGTCGTCGCGCCTTCCATGCGGCCGATCTCGCGAAGCTTGGCGTTCAGGGTCAGCCTGTCGAGGCTCCGGATCGGCAGGCTTGTGAAGATGGAGATGCGATTCTTCAGGTAACGAAACGCCGTATTGAAGGCGCGTTCCTTTTCGATGTCCCAACCTTCAACGGCGGCGGGATCCTCGATGCCCCAATGCGCCGTCATCGGCTGCCCGGGCCAGATTGGACACGCCTCGCCGGCCGCGGTGTCGCAGACCGTGAACACGAAATCCAATTCCGGCGCGCCGGCGACAGCGAATTCGTCCCAGCTCTTCGAGCGGAAGCCGTCGGTCGGATAACCATAGGCGTCGAGCACCTTGAGAGCGAACGGATTGATCGCCCCCTTGGGATGGCTGCCGGCGGAGTATGCCTTGAAGCGCGCCGCGCCGTCCTTGCGCAGGATGCTCTCCGCCAGAACGGAGCGCGCCGAGTTCCCCGTGCACAGGAAGAGAACATTGTACTTGGAGTCGCTCATCGTCTCGACCTTACGCGCAGAAACTCGGGGCGCGGCATGCGCCGGCTTGCATCGACCTGGCCGGGCCTGGCTTCTTCGCGCGGACGAACGCGCTCATGAACTTGGCCTCGACCTGCGACGCGATCGCATCCACGTCGACGCCTTTTCTGGTCAGAAACACCCGCGCATCCTCCACCTCGTAGATGCGGGTCGGCTCGACGCCGATCGCCTCAAAGCCGGCCGTAGCGAGCCTCATGCGATAGTCGTTCTCGTCGAGCGCGCCCGCGATGCATCCGGCCCAAAGGAGCGCGTCGTGGCGGATCTGCTCCGGAATGGTCCCGCGGGTGACGACATCGGAGACCGCGAAACGGCCGCCTGGCTTCAGCACACGGAACGCCTCGCGCAG
>NZ_JBKQOT010000797.1:0-3613 GCF_052145395.1 Roseiarcus sp. | reverse complement strand
GTTCGCCGCTGCTGACCGACGCCGAACTCGTCGACTGCATCGCCGGCGGCGACGCCGTCGCGCAATGCGCCGTCGCCCGCCGGCCCCGCCTCGGCGCCGGTCCTGCGGCTGCACTGGCGGAAGTGGGGACGCGCGAGGCTGCGCTCACCCTGATCGGCAACCCCGACGCGACGCTCAGGCCTACCGCATGCAAAAGATTGCTCGATCGCTTTGGCGAAGACGCCGAAATCCGGCAGGCGCTCGCCGCGCGGACAGACTTGCCGCCGCTCGTCGAGGCCGAGATTGCGCTCGCGGCGACCGAAGCGGTTGACGGTTCGCCGGCGACCTGCCAGCGCGCCACCCGCGACGCCGCCCTTTCCGCGATCGCCGCCGCCTGCCCGGACGACGAACTATCCGAGCTTGTCCGTACGCTGCGCTTCCGCGGCGCGCTGACCATGGCGCTGCTCCTGCGCTCTCTGCTCGGCGGCGAGCGAGCCTTTTTCGTCGCAGCGCTGGCGGAGCTTTCCGGACTTCCGCTTGCGCGCGCCGCCGGCTTCGTCCGCGATCCGCGGGGAGCGGGCTTCGCCGCGGCGGCGCTGAAAGCCGGCCTGCCACAGCACGCGCTGACGGTCTTTCGCGCGGCGCTTGTCGCGATCGCGACGCACGGGGCGGGGCAGCGCCATGGCCTGAAGTCCGAGCTTGTGCGCTCCGTCATCGGCGCTTGCGAGGCCGAGGGCAATCCGGCGCTGGCACCGTTTCTCGCCCTTCTGTGGCGTCTCGCCGCCGAGGCGGCGCGGAAGGACGCGCGCGCGACAAGCCGTGAGGCGGTCGACCGGCAGGTCGTCCTGCCGCCGGTCCTCGACTTCGCCCCCGCCAACGACGATGCGGAGAAAGGCGAGGGCGTCGCCCCCGTCCTGGGTCCTGCGCGCTGTCACGACCCCGGGGACTTCGCCCCGCCGGTCGAACTGCCCGCCGATCTCGTTCTGGCTCTGAATGCTGCGTGAAGCGGTTTTATGCTGTCGGCTGCGCCCTCATCGCCGCACGGCCCTGCGCGATGGCGCGTCTCAAAAGTGAGACGTCTTGCGCGCCGGGAACGGCGAGGCGTCCGGCGAAGATGAAGAACGGCACGCCGGTGACGCCGATCGACTGGGCCTCAGCGATCTCGTTCCGCACCGCCTCGACGTCCGCGCCCTCTTCGAAGAGCCGCGCGACGAGCGCCGCGTCGAGGCCGCAATCGGCGGCGATGTCGAGCAGAACGGCGCGATCGCCGACGTCGCGTCCTTCGACGAAATAGGCCCGGAAGAGGCGGTCCACCACCTCGCCCTGAAGCCCGGTCGAAGCGGCCCAACGAATGAGCCGGTGCGCGTCGAGCGTGTTGGGCGCCCGAGTGATCCTGTCGAACGCGAAGGGCAGCCCGACTTCGGCGCCGAGCTCGACAAGATGGTCGTGAACCGCCTTCAGCCGCCCGTCGCGGCCGAACTTCCGCTCCATGTATTCGGCGCGGTCAACGCCGCCGTTTGGGATCGTCGGGTCGAGTTGGTACGGACGCCAGCGCACGACGACCGGCTCGGTCTCTTCGGCGAGCGCCGCAGCGAGGCGCTTTTCGCCGAGGTAGCACCACGGGCAGACGACATCGCTGACGACGTCGATGCTCAACGGCTCCGCGTCGCTCATCTGATAGTTTCCTGCTTCTGCCGTCGCCGCGCGCGTTCTACGGGCTTACGCAACGCGCTGGCGTCGTCAAAGCGGAGCGTTCGCTGGGACATCTACTTTTCTCCCACCAAGCGCGCCCGAAACACGCCCGTCTCTTCGTCCAGTTGAACGAGCTGCATGACCAAGTTGTCGCGCGGGAAGGCTTCCGCGACTTCCCTAGGGTTGGCTGCTTCGTCTACGGCCCTCATAACTACAACTCTAAACCTCCCTCCGGCGGTATCCCGCGCATGAATTAGATGGGTGATGCGTTGCCTATTACCGAATTTGTCGCGCCATAAGTCGTTTGTCGCCGGGTTTGGCTGGTATGAAACCGGGTTAGTTTTATAGTCGAATTCGTCCTGCCAAAGGCCAACGACGACCTCTCCCTTTGGGGTCAATCCCGACCAACTCAAGCGATCATTGGTCAACGTGACGCCATAGTGGGCGAACGCTGCGACCTTACCCGCCACTGAATCCTCCATGCCTTGCAACTAACATAGCACTGGATGATGGGCCGCGGCGAGCGAGCCTCAAAGCTTGCGCCACCACGCCGCGAGTTCCACGCCGAACAGCGGCGTCGTCTCCGGTCGACCGAGCCTGGCCGAATAGGCGATCCTCTGTTCGGGGGCATAGTAGAAGGGGACGATGTAGAAGCCGGAAATCAGAAGCCGGTCGAGCGCGCGCGCGCCGGCGACGAAATCCTCGTTGCTCTTGGCCGCCAGAATCGCCGCGATCATCGCATCGATCGCCGGCGAAGCGGCGCCGGCGATGTTGTAGGCGCCTTCCGCGTTCGCGGCCGCCGAGCTCCAGCGGCCGCGCTGCTCGTTGCCGGGAGAGGGGGAGGCGGTCCAGGTTCCCGGCATCACGTCGAAGTCGAAGCGCGTCCGCCGCCGCTGGAACTGAACCTCGTCGACGAGGCGGACGTTTGCGGCGACACCGATGCGGGCGAGATTGCGCGCATAGGCCAAGGCAAGGCGCTCCTCGTCGCGGGTGTTGACCGTGATTTCAAAGGCGAGCGGGGCGCCGGCGCGGTCGAGAAGGCGCCCCTCCTTCAGGACATAGCCGGCGCCCTCCAGTTGCTCGATCGCCCTCCGGGCGATCGCCCGGTCACGCCCGGAGCCGTCGGACACGGGCGCGCGCCACGTCCCGTCCAACACATCGGCTCGGACCGTGCCGGGAAAGGGCGCGAGCAGCGCCTTCTCAAGTTCCGAGGCGGGGCGTCCGATCGACGAAAGGTCGCTGTCGTCGAAAAAGCCCTCCGAGCGCCGGTAGGCGCCGGCGTAGAGATTGGCGTTGATCCACTCGAAATCGAACATCGAGGCGAGCGCCTCGCGCACCCGGGGGTCCGCGAACAGCGGTCGGCGGGTATTGAAGGCGAAGCCCGACACCCCCTTGGGCAGGCCGTTCGGAATGGCGGCCTTGACCACCCGCCCCTCCTTGACGGCCGGGAAATCGTACTCCGAGCGCCAGCGGGTGACGTCGTCCTCGATCCTGTAGTCGATCAGCCCCGCCTTGAACGCCTCGAACATTGCGGTCGCGTCGCGGAAATAGTCGATCCGGATCTCGTCGAAATTGTAAAGACCGTTCGAGACGGGCAGGTCGCGCGCCCAGTAGCCGGGGTCGCGCTTCAGAACGAGGCGCTGGCCCGGCGTCACCTCGGCGATCCGGTAAGGTCCCGAGGCAACCGGGATCTGCAGGGTCTGGTCCTCGAAATGCTCGGCGTCGGTATGGGCCCGCGACAGCACCGGCATGATCGCTAGCGTCAGCGGCAGCTCGCGGTCGTTGGCGCCGGTGAGATCATAGGTCACGGTCCAGTCGTCGGGCGCGTCGATCGCTTTGACCAGCCCGAAGGCGGCCCGCTGCTGCGGCCGGCCCTTGGCCTTGAGGAGGTTGAAGGTGAAGACGACGTCGGCCGAGGTGATCGGCATTCCATCCGAGAACC
>NZ_JBKQOT010000796.1:0-7314 GCF_052145395.1 Roseiarcus sp. | reverse complement strand
AGTCGGTGCGACTCACGCCCCGACACCCCAGCGCTCGATGCGCTCTGAGCGTCAACTCTTGGACCTTATGGTAAATATTCGGTTTAAGATTTGCCGGAAGGATGTGCCGAGATCCGCCTTTCGCGTACTTTGCGTCATATCCGTAGAACGCTTCGGAAATCGCCTCGATCTCGATGATGTCGAACACGCGGTCGCCCATCACCGCACAGGTCAGCTCCTTGCCGTCGACGAATTTTTCCGCAAGCAACGCGTCGCCGTAGGGCCAGTCGGTGCGCCCGACCTCCTGTGGCGGGTGGGCGCGGTCCTCCTTGACGATCACGACGCCGAACGACGACCCCTCGCACACGGGCTTCAGCACGTAAGGCGGCTCGATCGCGTGCCGGCGGGCCGCCTCGTGGCGGTCGATGACGATACTGTGCGCGACCGGCACGCCGGCGGCGGCGAGGACGGTCTTGGCGAGGTCCTTCTGCATCGCCAGCGCCGAGGCGAGCACGCCCGAATGGGTGTAGGGGATGCCCAGGATCTCCAGCACGCCCTGGATCGTCCCGTCCTCGCCGACCTTGCCGTGCAAGGCGTTGAAGGCGACGTCGGGTTTGAGGCGCGCGAGCGTGTCGGCGATCGAGCGGTCGACGTCGACGCGGGTGACGCGATAGCCCGAGGCCTCGAGCGCGTCGGCGCATTGGCGGCCGGAATTCAGCGACACCGGACGCTCAGCCGACCAGCCGCCCATCAGGACCGCGACGTGTTTCATTGCGCGACAATTCCCTAACGATCCGCCAAACGGCACAGTTAAGGCAGACTTAAGGCGATGCGATTAACGGGGCGTTAACCTCGGCTGATTCGCTCTCGAAAATCGCTTGGGAATACAGCGGCGACTCGTCACCGGCCGCGCGCCCCGGTCGCCCCGCGAGCGGGGTGAAGGGACAAGCTCATGTCGCCGTCGGGACGCCGATCCGCTTGATCTCCAATTCCAGCGTCACCCCGCACCTCTCGCGCACACGCCGCCGCACCTCTTCGCCGAGCGCCTCGATGTCGGCTGCGGTCGCGTTGCCGCGGTTGATCAGGAAATTGCAGTGCAGGGTCGAGACCTGCGCGTCCCCGACGACGAGCCCGCGGCAGCCGGCCTTGTCGATCAGTTCCCAGGCCTTGACGCCCGGCGGGTTCTTGAAGGTCGAGCCGCCGGTTTTTTCCCGGATTGGTTGCGACGCTTCCCTCGCGCGGGTGATTCGCTCCATCTCGGCGAGGATCGCGTCGGGGTCGCCTGGATATCCCTGGAGCGTCGCGCGGGTAAAGATCGCGTCCTTGGGCGCTGAGCTCAGCCGATAGGAATAGCCCATGTCAGCGTTGGAAAAGACCCGGATCGCGCCCGCCCGGTCGACGCCGCGCGCCTCGACGAGCACGTCCTTGATCTCGCCGCCATGGGCGCCGGCGTTCATGCGCAGCGCGCCGCCGATCGAGCCCGGAACGCCGCGTAAGAAAGCGAGGCCGTCGACGCCAGCGGTCGCCGCCGCCTTGGCGACGAACTGATCCGGCGCCGCGGCGCCCGCGACGATCCGGGAACCCTCCATGACGTCGATGGCGTTGAAGGCGCGGCCGCCGAGGCGGACAACCACGCCCTCGACGCCGCCGTCCCGCACGATGAGGTTCGAGCTGAGGCCGACGACGGTCACCGGGACGTCCGCCGGGAGACGACCAAGAAAGTAGGCGAGGTCGTCCTCGTCGGCCGGCGAGTACAGGACCTGCGCCGGGCCGCCGACCCGGAACCAGGTCGCCTCCGCGATCGGGGCGTTGGCTGCAAGCTTCCCGCGCGCCTCCGGCGCTTGCGCGCGGAGATCCTCGACGATGTCGGGAAACGCCATCGTCACGCCTTGTCGAGCGCGGCGAGCTCGCCCGGCAGCGCGTAGGCCCATTGGGTCACCGTGCCCGCGCCGAGGAAGACGACGATGTCGCCGGGCGAAGCCAGCTCGCGCACCACGGCCGCGAGTTTTTCCGGCCCGGGCAGGGCAATCGCGTGACGATGGCCGTGGGCGGCGACAGCGGCGGCGAGGTGCGCCTTGTCCACGCCTTCGATCGGCGCCTCGCCCGCCGGATAGACGTCGGCGACGATGACGCTATCGGCGTCGTTGAAACAGGTGGCGAAGGCGTCGAACAGGGAGGCGAGGCGGCTGAAGCGATGCGGCTGCACGATCGCGATCACCTTGCCCGAGGTCGAAGCGCGCGCGGCCTTGAGCACGGCGGCTATCTCGACCGGATGGTGACCGTAGTCGTCGTAGATGGCGACGCCGTTCCATGTCCCCGTGCGGGTGAAGCGCCGCTTGACCCCGCCGAAGTTTTCGATCGCTTTGCGGATGACGTCGACCGAGGCGCCGAGCTGATGGGCGACCGCGATCGCGGCGGTGGCGTTGAGGGCGTTGTGGCGCCCCGGCATCGGCAAGGCGAGATTGTCGATATAGGTCGCCCGGCCCGTGGCGCGCTCGCGGATGAGCACCGCGAACCGGGTGACGCCGCCGCTCATCTCGACGTCGAGCAGGCGGATGTCGGCCTGCGGGTTCTCGCCGTAGGTGAGCACCTTCCGGTCCTCGATCTTGCCGACCAGCTCCTGCACGGTCGGATGGTCGAGACACATGACGGCGAAGCCGTAGAACGGCAGGTTCTCGATCAGGGCCAGAAAGGCCTCCTTGATCGCGTCGAAGGTCTTGAAATGGTCGAGGTGCTCGGGGTCGATGTTGGTGACGATCGCCACGTCCGCCGGCAGCTTGAGAAATGTGCCGTCGCTCTCGTCGGCCTCGACCACCATCCAGTCGCCGGCGCCGAGGCGCGCGTTGGTGCCGTAGGCGTTGATGATGCCGCCGTTGATGACCGTCGGGTCGAGTCCGGCCGCGTCGAGCAGCGTCGCCACCAGCGAGGTGGTCGTGGTCTTGCCATGGGTGCCGGCGACCGCGACGCAGCTCTTCAGGCGCATGAGCTCGGCGAGCATCTCGGCGCGCCGGACGACCGGGACGCGCTTGGCCCGCGCCGCAAGGAGCTCCGGATTGTCGCGCTTGATCGCGGTCGAGACCACGACCACCGCTGCGTCGCCGAGATTGGCCGCGTCGTGGCCGACGAACACCTTCGCCCCGCGCTCGCGCAGCCGCTTGACGTTGGCGTTGTCTGCGGCGTCCGAACCCTGGACCGTGTGGCCGAGATTGATCAGGACTTCGGCGATGCCCGACATGCCGATGCCCCCGATGCCGACGAAATGAATGGGGCCGACCTCTTTCGGCAGCTTCATGTTCTTCACGCTCTCCGACCTGGGAGCGGGGACCAGGCCCCGATTCCTGTGGCGCTGGGAATAGGCCAAGTCGCGCGATTTGGGAAATGGGGCGCCAGGACGAGGGGCCGGCACGCCTCCTCCCAATTCTGTGATTTACAGAAGGCAGTCGACGCTTAATTCTCTTTTCCGGTCTCCCAGTTGGCGACCCCGGCCCGGCCTGATCCAAGTGTCGCCGCGGCTTCGGCGTGGGCGAGCCCCTCGTCGTCAACGACATTTGACCGATTCGCGGACCGGTTCGTCCGGAGTGCAGGCCAGCTTCGCAGCTCGCTCGATCGGGGCATACGTCAGCGCGCCCCTGATCAGGGACGGAGCGCTGGCGGCCGGCTTCGTCTCGCCTTGCAGGGCGCGAACGCCGCCGCGTGGCAGCGGGAGATCGCCACTGGCAAGATCGAGTTTTCCACCGGGGCTGAGTCCGTCTTCGTCCGGCGGAATGGGCGCCGACTCCGGCAAGCCTTTGCGGGTCCTGGTGGTCGACGACGAGCGCCCCTTGCTCGAATTGCTGGCGCTGGAGCTCAGCGACCTCGGCTTCGCGGTCAACGCCGCCGAAAGCGCCGCCGTAGCGCTCGCGGCGCTCGACGGCGGCGCCATGTACGACGTGATCCTATCAGACCTCGCGATGCCGAAGATGAGCGGGGTGGCATTCCTCAACGAGGCGCTCCGGCGCATCCCTGGCGTTCCCGCCATTATCCTGACCGGCAACACCGGCGCCGCGAATGCGAAAGGCCTGGAAAAGTTTGTCGGCGGTCGCGTGAGTCTGGTCCGCAAGCCCGTCTCCGGCGCCGCGCTGGCGGCGGCCATCGCCGATCTGATACAGCCTTAAGCGCGATCCGCTCGCAACCCGGACGCGAGCTCCCGGGCGGGGCTCAAGCCGCCCGCCGTGACGCGAGGCTCGTCCGGATGGCGCCGATGTTGGCGGCGTAGGCGGAGGGATCGCCGCGGAACACCGCGGAGCCGGCGACCAGCACGTCGGCGCCCGCCTCGACCACGATCGGCGCCGTCTCCGGCGCGATGCCGCCGTCGACCTCGATGCGGATGTCTCGCCCGCCGATCATCGCCTTGACGCGCCTGATCTTGTCGATCGTGGCGGTGATGAATTTCTGCCCGCCGAAGCCCGGATTGACCGTCATCACCAGGATCAGGTCGAGCCGGTCGAGCACATATTCGATCGCGCTTTCCGGCGTCGCCGGGTTCAGCGCCACGCCGGCCTTCCGGCCGAGGTCCCGGATCGCGTGCAGCGACCGGTCGAGGTGGCGGGTCGCTTCGGCGTGGATCGTGATATGGTCGGCGCCGGCCTGCGCGAATGCCTCGAGATAGGGATCGCAGGGCTCGATCATCAAATGACAGTCGAATGGCTTCACGGTGTGCTCGCGCAGCGCGGCGATCAACGGGGGGCCGAACGTGATGTTGGGCACGAAATGACCGTCCATGACGTCGAGGTGAATCCAGTCGGCGCCGGCCGCGGAGACGTCGCGCACCTCCTGGCCGAGCTTGGAGAAGTCGGCGGAAAGAATCGAGGGCGCGACGATCGCGGCCCGGTCGGTTGCGCTCATGGCGGGTTCCCTTTGGCGATGGTCGATTGTCTCGGACTTCTTGCGCCGTTTCAAGCCGCATGAGCGGACCCCGGACAACCCCTCGACGGCGGCGCTGAGCGGCTCTATCTCCTCCCCATGGGGACCGGGCCGATCGCCTCCCCGTGTTTGACGCGATTCCCGGGCGCGAGGCGAGCGGCTTTGGCTCGATGCGGCGCTTCTCGCCCCTCTTCGACCCGCATCGCGGGTCACGCTCAAGGACGGATTGATGCACGAAATGGCCTTGACGGAGAGCATCGTGGAGATCGCCGTCGAGACGGCTGAGCGCGAGGGCGCGAGTCGCGTGCGAAAAGTGTTTGTCGACGTGGGGGCGCTCAGCCACGTCGAGCCCGAGGCACTTCTCTTCTGCTTCTCGGCGGTCTCGGCCGGGACGATCGCCGAAGGAGCGAGGCTCGAGATCGCGCGCACTCCCGGCGCGGGCTGGTGCATGGACTGCGGCAAGACCGTGCCACTCGGCGAGCGGTTCGGACCCTGCCCGGAGTGCGGACGCTTCCATGTCCAGATGACGGCGGGGGACGAGATGCGGGTGCGCGAGATCGAGGTTGACTGACGCATGCACCTCGACGGAGAGGCGTACGATGACCAATAGTACAACGAACCCCAAGGTTGACGCCTATATCAGGAATTCGAAAACGTGGCGGGAAGAGTTCGAGCAGCTGAGGTCGATCATTCTTGCCTGCGGGCTGACCGAGCAATTGAAGTGGGGGGTTCCCTGTTACACATTCGAGAGCAAGAACGTTGTCTTGATTCACGGATTCAAGGACTATTGCGCGATTCTGTTTGTCAAAGGCGCCCTGTTGAGGGACGACGATCGCGTTCTCATCAGGCAGACGGAAAACGTACAGGCGGCGCGTCAGATTCGGTTCGCCAGCGTGCGGGACGTCGTCGAGATGAAAGCGACTTTGAAAACCTATGTTCGTGAGGCGATTGAGATTGAAAAAGCGGGTCTGATAGTCGCTCTCAAGGAAACCGCCGACTACCCAACTCCCGACGAGTTTCAGGGCAAACTGGACAAAATTCCCGGCTTGAAAACGGCTTTCGACGCCCTGACGCCAGGGCGGCGCCGCGCGTACCTTCTTTTTTTCACGGCGCCCAAGCAATCCAAGACCCGGGAGTCCCGGGTGGAGAAATGCGTGGCGAAAATTCTCGAAGGAAAGGGATTGGATGATTAGGGGGCGCGCAGACTTCGCCGCGACTGCTGCCGGATGAAACGCCGCTCCCGTCGGAGACGGGCGGACGCTGGACGCGTCGCAGCGGCCGCGCTCGTCCTCGGCGTCGCGGGTTTGGCCGCGCTCGCCGGGGAGATCGCCGCTCAGCCGAGCTGCGGAAACGTCCGCCTCCCGCTGGATGTCTCCATCGGCGGAACCCCGGTCGCAACGCTCGACGTCGGCGGCAGGCGCGGGGCGTTCCTGATCGACACCGGGGCGACTTTGAGCGCCGTCGACGCCAAGAGCTACGGCCTCGTTCCGGGTTCGCGCGTCGACCGGAAAGTTCCGTTTTGCAGCCCCGCGCGGATCGCCTTTCGGGCGGAGGACATGGGGGCGTACCGGGCGCCGGCGGGCAAACAGCGCGGGCGCATCGGAACCGATCTGCTGGGCAGCCTCGCGGTCGTCTTCTCTTACGGCGAATCGCCGCCGTCGATGACCGTCCGGACGGACAGTCCCAACCCGGCCTCCTTGACGGCCACCGGCCTTGTCGAGGTCGGGTGGCGCGGACGCACCAGGCCCGCGCCCCGCGAGACGCCGGCCTCGAACGGCGTGCCGGTGATCGCGCTTGCGATCGGGCCCGTGATGGTCCCGGCGCAGCTCGACACCGGTTTCGACGACGTCGACGATCCGGGAATCCTTCAGGGCAATGCGGCGCTGCTGACCGCCCTGCGCGATCGCGGCGTGGCCATGCGTCCGGCGCCCTCCGCCGGGACGCTGGGATGCGCGGGCGTTCGCGCCTATCCGAGATGGCGAATCGAGGCGGCCGGCCTTGCCGTGATCGCGGCCGACGGGACGCGCGCCGCGACCTATCCGCCGCCGCTCATCGAGATCAAGGACGACGTCGGCTGCGTCGGGATCGCCGCGTCCGCCGAGCCCTTCGCCCAGATCGGCGCGTCCTGGCTCGGCCGCTGGCGCACGACGATTCTCGATGGTTCGGGCGGAGAGGTGTGGATTCCGCGGTAGGCCGCTGGCTCGGGTCTGCGGCGTTGATCCCGCTGAAAGGGGGAATTGGACGGCCGGAATGCGCAACGAGCGGCCCTTACGGAGGGCTTGGTGAACGGGTCATATCCGACTCACTGCTGATGAGGTGGACGGGAGCGCCGGGAGACCGGCAGGAGGCATGAGGTGAAAGTCCTCTTCGGTGAAGGTGTAGCGAACCGCACCGACCCCGAGTCATGCGCGGCGACCCGCGAGGGGCGAAGCG
>NZ_JBKQOT010000795.1:0-9571 GCF_052145395.1 Roseiarcus sp. | reverse complement strand
CGCGGGTCGTCGCGATGACGGCGGGCCGCCTCGCTTATCCTTGACTTGCGGAAATGCAAGCCGATGCTGGCTCCGCGACGGAAACCGCCATGCCGACCGAGTCCGGAAAGCCGCTGATCGTCATCAGCTACGCCCACGCCGACGAGCCGGAGAGGCCGGCCGAGGGCGAGGTCAAGTGGCTGTCGTTCGTCACCGGCTACCTGCGGCCGGCGATCAAGCACGGCGCGGTCGACCTCTGGCTCGACCGGCTGATGCCCGGCGGGAGATCGAGCAGAAACTGCGCGCCTGCGACATCTTCATCCTGCTCGTCTCGCGCCATTCCCTGTCGTCCGACTATGTCGTCGACAAGGAGATCGCGATCATCCGCGAGCGGCAGGCGAAGGGCGAGGTGGTCCATTTCTATCCGCTGGTCCTGACGCCGACGCCGAAGATCGCGCTCGACCGCGTGCGCGACAAGAACCTGCGTCCGCGGGACGGCAAGCCGTTCTCGGATTATTCGGTCAACGAGCAATATCGCCACATGAATGAAGCGGCGAACGAGATCGCGGAGATTTCGAGCAACATCTCGAAGCGAGACAATACGGCGTCGTCCCTCGCCAGATCGCCTCTATCTCAGCCGATACATCAAACGACGAACGAGGGCTTGGTGCCACAATCCGGCCAGCCACCGCACAACAGCGCGACGAGGGACATCACCGACTTGGCGTCACTCGAATCTTGGATGACAGCAGGTGGTAGCCGGGTGGCGGCGAAGCTCGCCGCGCGAGCGGTGTTGCGGGCCTTACCCATCTTGCTTTTTGACCCGCCACATCAGCCCGGCGGACTTTCGAAGCCTGACGGCGAACTCGTCGCGAGCGCCGTCTTCCGCGCGGCATCGCTGGCCCAGTTCAGCGGGTTCGTCCCTCCTAACGTGGACGTCTTGAGGGCATGGCCAGAGGCTGCCGACGCCGCCGATTTCCTAGCGACCTCGATACACTCTCCCGTCGCGGCCGGCGTTGCGCGAGCTGCGGCGTCGGCCGTCCGATCCGCTAGCTCGAATGTTGCCGCGGACGCGGTTGCCTTTGCGGTCCAGGCAGTAAGCAATGCCGTCGAAGCGATGTCGAACACGGTGCGCTCGGACCGCGTCGACTCGGTTGGAGCAACAGTTTGGGAGTCCATCCGTTCCGACACGGTGGACGCCTGGAACATGGAGGCGACCGCCTTTGCACGGCTTCCGCTTTGGAAGGGCCGGGTCCCAGCATGGGCGAATGATGGATGGCTTCGCCTTCAATCCTATCTCCCTCGAGACCATGACTGGCAAATCTGGATTGAATGGTATGAGGCTCGGTTGCGCGGCGGCTCGCGCGGCGAGGCCTACGAGCACGTGTTCGTCGATGTACCTAAGGAGGAGTGGGAAACGGGTCCGGCGTCGGCGAATGCATGGATACGTCAGCATTTGCCGTTGCGACCAGATGAAGGGCAACAGCGCTCCGAGGCAGAGATCCGAGATACGGAGTCCCTTGAGTCTTGGCTGAAGGAGAGCAGCCCCGAGGTCGCAAGCGCTATCGCCGGGCGGGCGGCGCTGCGGGTGGTGCCGCTTGTGGTTTCTGTTCCAGGAGATCCTCGGACCCAAGAGGTTGCGCTTCAAATCGCGAGCTTAACGAGCACCATATGTCGGGCGAGCGCGTTGGCACTGGTCACCGCAAAATATCCAACACGCGCCAATGACGAATTCTACGAGGCCGTCGCTGCCGCCGCCACCGCCGCCGCTGTCGCCGCCGAGTTCGCGGGTGCCGACGCCGCTCAGCTTGCCACACTTGCCGCCCACGCTGCCGCCCACGCCGCCGCCTGCGCCACCGACGCCGTCACCCGCGCCGCCGGCGCCACCGAAGCCGTCACCCGCGCCGCCGACGCTGTCGCCCGCGCTCCCAGCCGCGCCCCCGAAGCCGCCGTCTGGGCGGCAGTCAGTGGTGACGTCGCTCGCATCAAATCTGATGGGCCGGTCGCGGTAAGCGATCAGCCACTCTGGCCGTCTGGCGCGCCAAAATGGGTGAGCGCCGCATGGACCAATCTCAAAGCCGCTCTGCCGGCTGAACAAGACTGGGATGTCTGGATCGACTGGTACGAGGAACGTCTGCGCGGCGGTTCGCGCGGCGAGGCTTACGAAGTCGTTTTCGCCAGCGTGCCCCTGGACGTCTGGGACAAAGGCCCGGCGGCGGCCAACGCCTGGATTCGCGAGCACTTACCATCACCGGCGGTTGACGAGCAGCGTAGTGCGTCTGCGATCAATGACAAAGAATCGCTTGAGGCTTGGCTGCGAGGGCAAACTCGTCAAGTCGCTAACGCAATTGCGGCGCGTGCGGCGTTGCGTGTTGTACCCTTAGCGGTTCGCCCGTTACGAAATCAGCAGGACGCGGAGGGCTTTGTTGAAGTAGCGACGTTGGCGGGCGTGATCTATCGCTCATGCGCATCGGCGCGACTCGCGGCGAGATATCCGGTCCGCGCAACTGAATTCCGCGAAGCCGCGTACATTGCGGCCTCTCGCGCCGCCGGAGCCGCTGCTTCGGGCGCGGCCTCCTTCGACCCCGCCGCCGCGTCTGCCACCTCCTCTGCCGCCTCCGCTGCATACGCCGCCTTCGCTGACTCTGCTGGGAATGCAGTGGCTTATGCGGGCGCTTCGGTCACGACAGCCGTCGCCGCAGCAAGCAACGCCGACGCTCGCGACCCTGCTGCAAGTATTGGCGGCATGTGGGAGGAGGTTCGGGTCGATGCAGCGTCGATAAAGCTCTCGGCGTGAACACGTTGTCAGATTCGCCGCTTTGGTCGAGCGGAGCGGCCGAATGGGCAAGTCTCGCCTGGTCAAGCTTGCAAGAGGCGCTTCCGGACGGCGAGAACTGGGAGGTGTGGACCGACTGGTACAATGAGCGCTTGCGTGGCGTATCGCGTGGGGAGGACTACGAGCTCGTTTTCGCCAGCGTGCCGCTCGACGTCTGGGACAAAGGGCCCGCGGCTGCGAACGCTTGGATCAAGGCGAATTTGCCAGAAGGCATGGGTTCGATCGCCTCGATCGCATCCGGCTTGCCCCCGGAGCTTGAACCCCTTCCAGACATTGACTCGCCTTTCACGTACGGCTGGAACTCGTCTCTGCGTGTTACGGTTGTCGCGGGCGCGCAAAACCTGCCTTTCTATCGGTACTTCTCTAGTGAAAAGGATCATCGCCGTGCACTGGAGGCGTGCCGCGCCAGAGCCGAGCGGTTGCTCAAATCCCTGCGCGAAGGGCGCTACAACGCGCGACCGGAGTACCTTGAGACTCTCGAATACTACGTCGAAGATTTGCCGAAGGCGCCAGGGGTCGGCAATATCCTACTCGCCTATGACGACGCGCGCATTCTCCATTCGATGTTTCTAGCGGACGCGGACTATCTGCCAGAGGGCTTTGCCAGTCAGTTGAAAAGCGTAATTGGCAATCAATTTGCGCTCGACGGCTTCTATGATCTCGTGTCGCGGCATGAGCAGGCAGTGAATACCGGAAACTGGACGCAGCCATTCCCAATGGAGGCGGCCCAGAGTTTCTTTGGGGCAGTGGAGGAGAATACGCCGCGCTTCTTCGAGCGAGATGTCGGCGAAGGCCTGCGACGGGTCGAGCGCTCTGCGCCCCCGTCCGCTCCAGCACCTGCAACCCCGAAAGAGCCCGGCGCAAATTGGGCAGCGACTCAGCCGCCTGTTCTGCCTCCAGGTATGCCTGATGCGGCACATTCTCACCGCCGTCAGATCGCGACTGCAGCTAACGCGCTGTGGAGCGTCTTTCTCAAGGGGAAGGACCTGCCGGTTGCTCTCGAAGGCTGGACGCAGGCCGCCCACAAGCTCGGCGAGAACATTGGGCCAATACTGGATTTCTTGCGGGGCCTCGGGACGCCGATGTGAGCGCCCCGCGGCCGCCGACGCGCAAAATTCGTGGCGGCGGCAGATGGCGACGGCGGCGAATGCGCTGTGGGAGACGTTTTTGCAAGGGCGGGACATGCCGGTGGCGCAGGACGAATGGCGCGCGGCGGCCGAGCAGCTGGGCGAACACGTCCGGCCGATTATCGAGTTCCTGCGGACGCAGGAGGAGGGGAAGGGCTGACGGGGCGTCGACGTCCCCGCGGCGTCATGGCCGGGATTGGGCCCGGCCATGACGGGTGAGGGGGTTCGACCTACGCCCCCGCCTGATCCTCGATCCGCCCCAGGCTCTCCTCGCGCCCGAGCACCGTCAGCACGTCAAAAATGCCGGGCGAGGTGGAGCGGCCGGTGAGGGCGGCGCGGAGGGGCTGGGCGACGGCGCCGAGTTTTACGCCTGTCTCTTCCGCATAAGTCCGCACGACGGCCTCCAAAGCCGGGCCGGTCCAGTCGGCGGCGGCGAGCTTCGGCAGGAGCGCCTTCAGGTGCGCGCGGCCGCCCTTGGCGAGGATGTCGGAAGCCTTTTCATCCATCGAGAGTGGCCGTCCTGCAAAGAGAAAGCCTGCGCCGTCAAGGAGTTCGACTAGCGTCTTTGCGCGCTCCTTGAGGCCGGGAATGGCCGCGCGCAGCTCAGCGAGCCTGGCGTCGTCGAGCTTGGCCAAAACTTCAGGCCCGCCGGCGAGGTAAGGCAGCGTGTCGAGCAGAGCGTTGAATAGCTCGTCGTCGGTCAAGGCGCGCATGAAGTGGCCGTTCATGTTCTCGAGCTTGGCGGTGTCGAAGCGCGAGGCGGAGCGGCCGATCGAGGGCAGATCGAAGGCGGCGATCAGTTCCTTTTCGGTGAAGAACTCCTTGTCGCCAAAACTCCAGCCGAGCCGCACCAGATAGTTGCGCAGGGCGGCCGGCAGGTAGCCCATGGCGCGGTAGGCGTCGACGCCGAGCGCGCCGTGGCGCTTGGACAGTTTTGCCCCGTCGGGACCGTGGATCAGCGGGATGTGCGCCCAGATCGGAACGTCCCAGCCGAGCGCCTGGTAGATCTGGGTCTGGCGCGCGGCGTTGGTCAGGTGGTCGTCGCCGCGGATGACGTGAGTGACGCCCATGTCGTGGTCGTCGACCACCACCGCCAGCATGTAGGTCGGGTTGCCGTCGGAGCGCAGCAGCACGAGGTCGTCGAGGTCCTTGTTGGCGAAGGTCACCTTGCCCTGCACCTTGTCTTCGATGACCGTCTCGCCCTCCTGGTTAGCGCGCAACCGGATGACCGGGGCGACGCCGGCGGGCGCCTCGGAGGGGTCGCGGTCGCGCCAGCGGCCGTCGTAGCGCATCGGCTTCCCCTCGCGCCGCGCCGTCTCGCGCATCTCCTCGAGCTCCTCGGGGCTGGCGTAGCAGCGATAGGCCGTCCCCTTGGCGAGCATCTGGTCGACGACCTCGCGATGGCGCCAGGCGCGGCCGAACTGGCTCATCGCCTCGCCGTCCCAATGCAGGCCGAGCCAGGAGAGTCCGTCGAGGATCGCGTCGACGGCGGCCTGGGTCGAGCGCTCGCGGTCGGTGTCCTCGATGCGCAACAAAAACGTGCCGCCGAAGCGCTTGGCGTAGAGCCAGTTGAACAACGCCGTGCGCGCCCCACCGATATGGAGGAACCCGGTCGGGGAGGGCGCGAAACGGGTGACGACGTGGGACATCGGCATAAATCTCGGGCAGGCGGGACGGGAAATCGAGCCGGCGTATCTAGCAGACGGGGGCGCCGAGGCAAAGGCGAAAGGCCTTGCGCGCTCGCGCCGCATTCCCAACGCGCGGCGAGCGATGTTAGCTTCACTCCGGCGCACGACGCGCCGGGGGCGCCGCGATGGACTTCATCTTCATGCTGACCCGCGACGACGCGACCGTCGCGAACGCGCTTGAAATCGTCGAGGCCGTGCGCCCTTTGGGAATGAAGCACATCGGCTTCAAGGACGTCGGCGCCGAGCCGGCGACTTTGCGACGGCTTGCGGCCGCCATCCGCGAGGCCGGCGCGTCGGTCTGGATGGAGATCGTCTCGACCTCGCGCGAGGACGAACTCAGGTCGATCGCGCTCGGGCGCGACCTCGGCGTCGATTTCCTGATGGGCGGCGTGGGGGCGGAAGCCGGCGTGCGCCTGCTCGAAGGGAGCCCGACGCGCTATCTGCCCTTCGCCGGCAAGCCGGTCGGCCACCCAACCAAGCTCGGCGGCGCTGCGGAGGAGGTGGAGGCGCACTGCAGAACTTTCGCGGCCCTGGGCTGCGCCGGCGTCGACATCCTCGCCTATCGGGCGACGGAGGCCAACCCGCTCGACCTCGTCGCCGCCTGCCGGCGAGGGTTCGGCGACCGAGGGCTCGTCGTGGTCGCCGGCTCGATTGACTGCGCCGAGCGCATCGCGGCCATCAGCGCCGCCGGCGCCGATGCTTTCACGATCGGCACTGCGGCGATTGATTGTTCTTACGTTCCGGGCGGCGGGCCACTCGAAGCGCAGCTAAGGGCGGTGCTCAGGGACTGCGCGGCGGCGGGGTGAGCGTCAAGTCAGCCTCCGCCACGCCTGCGCCCGCGCGGCCTCGGCGAACACCTCGGACGACCAGCCTTCGGCGAGCGCTTGGCGCATGAGCGCCTGCTGGCTTTGCGGCGCGAGGCCGCCGATTGCCGGGTCGCGGTCGAGGTTGGTCGGGAAGGCGTAGCCCTCGGCGGAAGCCGCAATGGCGTTGTCCGCGTCCCCGGCGGAAAGGGCCTTGGCGGCGAGAAGCTTTTGCAGGACCGGATAGAGCGCGAGGCTCATTTTGAGCCGGTCGACGCTCTCCATCGCCCGCCCGTAGGCGCTCGACACCTGCAACAGGTTGGCGATCCGCCGGATGTTTTTGGACCGGTTCGAGCCTGCGGCGTGGAACAGCGCAGGATTGAAGAACACGGCGTCGCCGCAGGCGAGCGCCAACTGCACCCTGCGCGCCTCGAACTCGGCGCGGAAGTCGTCGCGCAGGGTCGCCAGATAGCCCGGTGGATAGGCCTGCGAGAAGGGCAGGTAGAGCGTCGGCCCAGATTCGAGCGGCATGTCGCAGTGGGTGGGCGACCGCGCCCTGGAGCGTCAGCATCGGCGACAGGCGATGGGCGTGGGCCGGATAGCGCTCGATCTCGGCCGCCGTCTGGAAGCCCATGTGGTAGTCGCGGTGCGGAACCTGCGCCTCGCCGCCAGGATTGACGACGTTGAGCTGCGAGGTGATCTGGTAGAAGGGTCCGAGCCACGCTTCGCTCGCCAGCGCAATCACGGCGTTGCCGTAGTAGGCGGCGAAGGTCTCCGGATCGGCGAGGCACAGTTTTTCCAGCGCGTTCCACACCCGGTCGTTGGCGCCGGGCTTGGCGAAGTGATCGCCGTGACGTGACGGGTCGCGGCGCTGCTCCTCGATGATCGCCCAGAAATGCGGGTTGGCGGCCTCGATCGGCCGGAGGTCGGCGAAGGCTTTTCGGATGACGATGACGCCCGGCCCATCCGCGAGCGCCTCGACCCATTCGGCCATGATCTCGCGGCGCGTCTCGGGATGGTCAGACGCCCGGCGAACCGCGTCGCCGTCGTAGACGAGCGCGTTCGATGCGACCCCGATCGCGAAGGGGTAGTCCGCCGGATCGACCGTACGGTCGATGAGCGTTCGGAAATCGTCGAGATCGCAGGCGTCGTCAGCGAGAAAGACGCGGTTCGTCCGCATGCGTCTCGCATTGTCGTCCTTCATGGGCGTCGTCCTCACTCGGCTTTTTTGCGAGTATACCGGCTTCCGGCGATCGGCGCGCAGAGAGTCTCTTTATTCCTGACTCTGGACGTGCTTATATGGACGCATGTCAACTTCCGGACGCAGCGGCGTTCTGGTTGCGGCCGCCGGCGTTGCGCGCGCGGCGGCCTGGGCGCCGGACTGGCGCGCGGTCTTCGACAGGGCGCTGGCGCGCGAGGTCGAGCAGCGGCGGTTTTTCCTGTGGCTGCCGGTCGCCGCCATGGGCGGCGTCGCGCTCAATCTCTCCGCCGACAGCGAGCCGGCGCTGTGGGCGCCGGTCGCGCTGACCCTGATCTTTGCCGGACTCGCTCTTCTTTCCCGCGCGCGCCCGGTCGCGTTCGGCGTCTCGTTGGCGCTGGCCGCGGTCTTTGCCGGTTTTCTGGCGATGTCGCTGCGCACCGCGCGCGTCGCCGCGCCGGCGCTCGACCGAATCCGCATCGTCTCGTTGCAGGGCTATGTCGAGGAGGTCGACCTCAGACCGGTCGGGGCGCGCATGGTGATCGCCGTTTCGAGCGTCGACGGCATGCCCGGGGACAAAGCGCCCCACCGCGTCCGGGTGACCACCCGGAAGACCCCCGACGCGGCTGCGGGCGACTACGTTCGGCTCAAGGCGCGGCTCCTGCCGCCGTCGCACGCCGTGCTGCCGGGCGGCTACGACTTCGCCCGCGACGCCTTCTTCGCCGGCGTGGGCGCGGTGGGCTCGACGCTCGGCGCGATCGACGTCCTGCCGCCGCCGGGCGACGCGAGTTTCCGCCAACGCTTCGCCGCAGCGATCGATCACGCCCGCAACCGCCTCGCCGTGCGGGTCGACCGCATCATTGGCGGCGACGAGGGGGCGATCGCCGCCGCCATGGTGACGGGAAAGCGCGACTTCCTCTCCAGCGACGCCAAGGACCTCATCCGCGAGGCGGGTATCTACCACATCATCACCATCTCCGGCGTGCAGATGACGCTGGTCGCGGGCATTTTCTTCGTCGTGACGCGCCGTCTCATGGCGCTGTCGCCGACGCTGGCGCTGAACTACCCGATCAAGAAATGGGCGGCCGGCGCCGCCATGGCCGGCTCGCTCCTCTATGACGTCGCCACAGGCTCGCGCGTCGGCACCGAGCGGGCGCTGGTGATGACCCTGATCGTGCTCGGGGCGGTGATCCTGGACCGGCGGGCGCTGACCATGCGCAACCTCGCCTTCGCCATCTTCGCCATCATCGTCATCGAGCCGGAGGCGATTCTCGGCGTCAGCTTCCAGCTCTCCTTCGCCGCGGTCGCGGCGCTCGTCGCGGTCATGGAGGCGCGGCTTGCCGGGATGGAAAGGGACCCGGACCCGTTCCTTCCGCAGCGGGGCAGACCGCCGCCTCCCGCGCTTCTGTCCGAAATCCTCCATCGGCCGCTGGCGCTCCTCTTCGCCACCGCTTGCGCGACCAGCGCGACCGCCTCGTTCATGGCCTACCATTTCCACGACTTGAGCCCCTAATGCTTATCGGCAATCCGCTTACGCTGTCGGTCATCGAGTTCTTCGCGGTGCCGGGCGCGCTGGTCGGCGCGGCGCTCTATCCGCTCGCGCTCGACGCGCCTGTGTGGCTCTATGTCGGCCTCGGCATCAAGTTCATTTTGTGGGTCGCCCGGTTCATCGCCGAAGCGCCGGGCTCCACCGTGCATCTGCGCGCCTTCGCGCCCTTCGCGCTGCCGTTTCTCGCGCTCGCGGTGATGAGCGCGACGATCTGGCGGACCTGGGTCTTTCGCCTGAGCGCCGTCCCCTTCGCAGCCATTGGACTGATCGGCGCGTTCAGCGGGCCGCATTACGACGTCATCGTCGCGCCCTCGGGCGATCAGGCGGCGGTTCGCGACGCCGACGGCAACCTGATGATCGTCGGCAAGCGCTTCAACGCCTTCGCCGCCGA
>NZ_JBKQOT010000794.1:0-2588 GCF_052145395.1 Roseiarcus sp. | reverse complement strand
CTGTATCGCTGAGGCCGAGGCCGAAAAGAAGTGTCGCAGAACCGCGACGGTTCACGGCCGACCTCAGCGCATACCCGCTATGCTTCAGCCGCATTCGCGTGCAATCCTCTCCCTCAGAGCCGCCCCTGTCGGCGTCCTTCAAGGGAGGAACTTCATGTATCAGGCAGCCATCGACAAGATCGCCGCGCGTGGACTTATCCGCGAAAAATATGGGAACTTCATTGGCGGCAAGTGGGTCGCGCCCGTCGAAGGGCGCTACTTCGACAATCCGAGTCCCATCACCGGCAAGCGGCTGTGCGCGATCCCCCGCTCTTCCGCCGCCGACATCGAACTTGCGCTTGACGCGGCGCATGCGGCCAAGGACTCCTGGGGCAGGACGTCGGTCGCCGACCGCTCGAACATCCTGCTCAAGATCGCCGACCGTATGGAGTCCAATCTCGATCTCCTGGCGCTCGTCGAAACGCTCGACAACGGAAAGCCGATCCGCGAGACGACCCACGCCGACCTGCCGCTATGCGTCGATCATTGGCGTTATTTCGCCGGCGCGCTCCGCGCCCAGGAGGGCTCGCTCAGCGAGATCGACCACGACACGGTCGCCTATCACTACCATGAGCCGCTCGGCGTCGTCGGCCAGATCATCCCCTGGAACTTCCCGCTGCTGATGGCGGTTTGGAAACTCTCCCCCGCGCTCGCCGCCGGCAATTGCGTCGTCCTCAAGCCGGCCGAACAAACACCGCTCGGCATTCTGGCGCTGATGGAACTGATCGGCGATCTGCTGCCCGCTGGCGTCCTCAACATCGTCAACGGGTTCGGCATCGAGGCCGGCAAGCCGCTCGCCCAGAGCAAGCGCATCTCGAAGATCGCCTTCACCGGCGAGACGACCACCGGCCGGCTCATCATGCAGTATGCGTCGGAGAACCTGATCCCGGTCACGCTCGAGCTCGGCGGCAAGTCGCCGAACATCTTCTTCGAAGACGTGATGCAGGCCGACGACGAGTTCTTCGACAAGGCTCTCGAAGGCTTTGCGATGTTCGCGCTCAACCAGGGCGAGGTCTGCACCTGCCCGAGCCGTGCGCTGATCCAGGCGTCGATCTACGACAAATTCATGGAGCGCGCCGTCGCCCGCGTGCGGAAGATCAAGCAGGGCCACCCGCTCGACATGTCGACGATGATCGGCGCCCAGGCCTCGTCAGACCAGCTCGAGAAGATCCTCTCCTACATCGACATCGGCCGCGGCGAAGGCGCGCAATGCCTGACCGGCGGCCATCGCGCGAATCTCGAAGGCGAACTCGCCAGCGGCTACTATGTCGAGCCGACCGTCTTTGCCGGCAGTAACAAGATGCGCATCTTCCAGGAAGAAATATTCGGGCCGGTCGTGTCGGTGACCAAGTTCAAGGACGAAGAGGAAGCGCTCGCCATCGCCAACGACACGCTCTACGGCCTCGGAGCCGGCGTGTGGACCCGCTCCGGATTGCGCTACTATCGCATGGGCCGCGGCATCCACGCCGGCCGTGTGTGGGTCAACTGCTATCACGCCTATCCCGCTCATGCGGCGTTCGGCGGCTACAAGCAGTCGGGCTTCGGGCGCGAGACCCACAAGATGATGCTCGACCATTATCAGCAGACCAAGAACCTGCTGATCAGCTACTCGACCAAGGCGGTCGGCTTCTTCTAAAGCCTTCGCCCTGGCGCGGCGCCCCCGGAACCGGGGGCGCCGGCCTCGGCCGAGCCGCGGTAGACGCCCGCGGTTACAAATATAGGGAGGCGACGCCGATGGTTGCGCGCGTGCTCATCACCGACGCTGCGGCGGCAATGGTGGAAAAGCTCAGAGGCCAGCATGGCCCGTTGATGTTCCATCAGTCGGGCGGCTGCTGCGACGGCTCGGCGCCGATGTGCTACCCGGCCGGCGAGTTCAAGGTCGGCGGCCAGGACGTGCTGATCGGCGAAATTGCGGGCTCCCCCTTCTACATCGGGGCGGCCCAATTCGAATATTGGCGTCACACCCAGCTCATCATCGATGTCGTGCCCGGGCGGGGCGCGGGCTTCTCGGTCGAGGCACCCGAGGGGGTCCGCTTCCTCACCCGCAGTCGGGTCTTCACCGACGAGGAGGCGGAGGGGCTCGCGGCGGATGGCGAGCCACCGCGGGGCGGCCGGTGATGAAAGTCAAACGCTTGGCGCCCGAGCCAAGAGGTCCAAAAAAGGGCGGACTCGGGAGTTCCGACACGACGTGGGGCAACGTACCGTTTTTCAAGATGCCGGACGCAACGGATGCCCTGTTCGGTCCTGAAACGCGCAAGCCTCGCTTGAACTTCGTCCTCCCCGTCGCAGCCGACGAACAGGTACAGCGCGCCCCCCGGGGGCTTGACAGCCTGCTCCAGCTTCCCCAGCCGGTGTCGTAGTCGAGCCTTCATGATGCGTCCCCGTTGGCTGCAGCAGCATCCTCCAACTTCTGGAGGCGCTCTACCGCGAGCCGGAGTGCGGTCATGTTTCCGCCGAGCGCCCTCTCGATGCATAGGGTCGTCAGCTCGCGCCACAATGAGGGGCGAGATCACCCCCGCCGACGCCGCCGATTTGTCGCGCCCGCTCGC
>NZ_JBKQOT010000793.1:0-19934 GCF_052145395.1 Roseiarcus sp. | reverse complement strand
GGACATCTGGCTGAGCTTCCTCATCATCTTCGGTACACAATGGTACATTGTGTTCAACGTGATCGGCGGTGCGGCGGCCTTTCCCAACGATCTGCGCGAGGCGGCGACGAACTTCCGCGTCCATGGCTGGCAATGGTGGAAGCAGGTGATGCTTCCAGGCATCGCACCTTACTATTTGACCGGCGCAATTACCGCCTCGGGCGGCTCGTGGAACGCCTCGATCGTCGCCGAATACGTCAAATGGAAGGATCACACTGTCGAGGCTCAAGGCGTCGGGGCCTATATCGCGGAAGCGACGGAAAAAGGCGACTTCCCGAAAATCGTGCTCGGCGTGGCGATGATGTCAATTTTCGTAACGCTGCTGAATCGCTTGTTCTGGCGCCAGCTCTACGCCTACTCTGAGCGGCGGCTGCGTCTCTGACCGAACGATCTTGCCTGAAAGGATTTCCCGATGTTGGACACCTCAGTCGCGACGCTCCTGACCGTCGATAAAGTGAGCCAATCCTTCACCACCGGCTCGGGTGAGACCCGGAAGCTGGTGCTCGACCAAGTCTCCATGAGCCTGAAGACCGGCGAGATCGTTGCGCTGCTCGGCCGGTCGGGCTGCGGCAAGTCTACGCTCCTACGCATCATATCGGGGCTGATCACTCCGTCTGACGGCTCGGTGACGATTTCCGGCGAGCCGGTGACCGGTCCGGCCAAAGACGTGGCGATGGTGTTCCAGAGCTTCGCGCTCTTCCCCTGGCTCGATGTGCTTGACAACGTCGAGATCGGCCCGCGGGCCATCGGGGTGCCGCTTGAGGAGACGCGCCAGCGGGCGCTGAAGGCGATCGACACCATCGGCCTCGACGGCTTCGAGTCCGCCTATCCGAAGGAGCTTTCGGGCGGCATGCGGCAGCGCGTGGGCTTCGCCAGGGCCCTCGTCATGCAGCCCAAGATCCTGCTGATGGACGAGCCCTTCTCCGCCCTCGACGTGCTGACCGCCGAGACGCTGCGCACCGACCTGCTCGACCTCTGGCAGGAGGGACGCATGCCGATCAAGTCGATTTTGATGGTGACGCACAACATCGAGGAAGCGGTGCTGATGAGCGACCGCATTCTTGTGCTGTCGTCCAATCCCGGCCGCATCGCGTCCGAAATCCCGGTCACGATCGCGCAGCCGCGCGACCGGCTCGATCCGCCGTTCCGGGCCCTGGTCGACCAGATCTACGCGCTGATGACCCAGCGCGCCGAGACAACCCGGGTGGCGCAGCCGGCGGCGGCGGGCCTCGCCCTCCCCCTGCCCGACATCTCGACCAACTCGCTGGCCGGCATGCTCGAAGAGATCGCCGCCCCGCCCTACAACGGCAAGGCGGACCTGCCGCATCTGGCGGATTCGCTCGGCTTCGAGATCGACGACCTCTTCCCCCTCGGCGAAACGCTGCAGATCCTCAAGCTCGTGGACTTCGAAGAGGCGGACATCAAGCTCACCCCGCTCGGCCAGCGTTTCGTCGACATGGATGTCGACCAGCGCAAGAAGGTGCTCGGCGAGCAGGCGCTCGCGAATATCCCGCTGGCTTCGCACATCAAGCGCGTGCTCGACGAGCGTCCGTCGCATCGCGCGCCAGCCAGCCGATTCCGCGAGGAACTCGAGGACTACATGTCCGAGGACTATGCCGACCGGACGCTGCGCACGGTCATCAACCTCGGCCGTTACGGCGAGCTGTTCGCCTATGACGAGGCCGCGCAGACCTTTAGCTACGAGAACCCGGAATAGCCGACGACGCGCGCCCCTTCTTTGGTTTGACTTGTTCGGCCGGATGCGCTGCGATAACCCTATTGCAGCGCACAGCAACGGTTGAGCCGACAGGAGACGCGTGATGACTCAGAGCACCGCCACCATAGAGGTCGGCGAAAAATCCGTCGAAATGCCGGTCAAAGTGGGCACGATCGGGCCGTCGGTCATCGATATCGGCAAGCTCTATGCGCAGACCGGCATGTTCACATACGATCCCGGCTTTACCTCGACGGCGAGCACGGAATCGAAGATCACCTACATCGACGGCGACGCCGGGATCCTGCTCTATCGCGGCTACCCAATCGACGATCTCGCCGAGCACGGCGATTTTCTCGAAACCTGTTACCTTCTGCTCTATGGCGAGCTCCCGAACGCCTCGCAGAAGGCCGAATTCGACTACCGCGTGACGCGCCACACCATGGTGCACGAGCAGATGACGCGGTTCTTCAACGGATTCCGTCGCGACGCTCACCCGATGTCGATCATGGTGGCCTGCGTCGGCGCACTCGCAGCCTTTTATCATGACTCGATCGACATCAACGATCCGTTGCAGCGGCAGATCGCCTCGATCCGCATGATCGCCAAAATGCCGACGCTGGCCTCGATGGCCTACAAATATTCCATCGGACAGCCGTTCATCTATCCTAAGAACGACCTCGATTATTGCTCGAACTTCCTGCGCATGAGTTACGGGGTGCCGGCCGAGGAATACAGGGTCAACCCGGTTCTGGCGCGCGCGCTCGACCGCATCTTCATCCTGCACGCCGACCACGAGCAGAACGCCTCGACCTCGACGGTTCGCCTCGCCGGGTCCTCGGGCGCCAATCCGTTCGGCTGCATCGCGGCCGGCATCGCCTGCCTTTGGGGCCCGGCGCACGGCGGCGCCAACGAGGCCGCGCTCAAGATGCTCGGCGAGATCGGCAGGGTGGAGCACATTCCGAAATTCGTCGCCCGCGCGAAGGACAAGAACGACCCGTTCCGGCTGATGGGCTTCGGCCACCGGGTCTACAAGAACTACGACCCTCGCGCCAAGATCATGCAGAAGACTGCGCACGAAGTGCTCGACGAGCTCGGCATCAAGGACGATCCGCTGCTCGAAGTCGCGGTAGAGCTGGAGCGCATCGCGCTTTCAGACGAGTATTTTATTGAGAAAAAGCTCTATCCCAACATCGACTTCTACTCGGGCATCACGCTGAAGGCGATGGGCTTCCCGGTCTCGATGTTCACGGTGCTGTTCGCCGTCGCGCGGACCGTCGGCTGGATCGCCCAGTGGAAGGAAATGATCGACGATCCGGAGCAGAAGATCGGCCGACCGCGGCAGCTCTACACCGGCGCGAAGTTCCGCGAGTACACGCCGATCGGCAACCGGTAAGCTTATCAAGTCGGCAGTCCCCGACCGCGCCGCGCGCGTCCGCTCCCCATCTCGAGCGGCTCGCCGGCCAAAAAAGGCCCGCCGGCCGGCCCGTCACCGTTCGATCGACGCGGTGCGGCGCATTTTCTTCTGAAGCAGCAGCACCCCGTATATCAGCGCTTCGGCCGTCGGCGGACAGCCCGGGACGTAGATGTCGACCGGCACAATCCGGTCGCAACCGCGCACGACCGAATACGAGTAGTGATAGTAGCCGCCGCCGTTGGCGCAGGAGCCCATCGAGATGACGTAGCGGGGCTCCGGCATCTGATCGTAAACCTTGCGCAGCGCCGGCGCCATCTTGTTGGTCAGCGTTCCCGCCACGATCATCAGATCGGACTGGCGCGGCGAGCCGCGAGGCGCCATCCCAAGCTTGTCGAGGTCGAAGCGCGGCCCGCCGAACTGCATCATTTCGACCGCACAGCAGGCGAGCCCAAAGGTCATGAGATGTAGCGATCCGGTGCGCGCCCAGCCGATCATCGCGGCGGTCGAGGTGACGAAAAAGCCCTTGTCGGCAAGGACGTCAAAAACGGGCGCGCGGACCCATCCCTCCGGCTCGCCGGCCGGAGCGAGCGGCTCAAAGCTCTCAAACGCTGTCGTTTCGGCGTAGGGCGTCATTCCTGCCGCCTCGCTTGCGAGCGACGGATTCCGCGGCTCCAACGATCGCGTGCTCAAAACGTCGCGAACCCGGACCTTACCACGCGACCGGCCTGCCGTCGCGGAAAAAGCCGCCGGTCGGCCCGTCGTCCGGCAGATCAACCGCCCACAGCACGCTCGCCGCGCCCTCCGCGACTTGGACGCCCGCCGGCGCCGCCCATGTCGGTCGCGACCCAGCCGGGACATACGGCGTTGACGAGGACGCCGGTCCCGGAAAGCTCTCCCGCCAGCACCCGGGTCAGCGCGTTGAGCGCCGCCTTCGACGTCGGATAGGCCGGCGTCCCGGCGCCCATCGACGCGAGCGACCCGGCGCCGGACGAGACGTTGACGATCCGGCCCCACCCGCGCGCCCGCATTTCCGGGGCGAAGGCCTGCGCCATCCGCCAGGCGCCGAACAGGTTGGTCTCGAACGCCTCGCGGACGATGCGCCAGTCGGCGCCGAGCGCCGTCTCCCAGGTGTCGTAGTGGACGCCGGCGTTGTTGATCAAAACGTCCACCGGCCCGATCGCCGCGGCGAGACGGAACGGCGCGTCCGGATCGTCGACGTCGAGCGCGGCGGCGCTGACGTCGCAAACGAGGCTGCGCGCCGCGGCGTCGCCCTTTTCGGTGTCGCGTGCGCCGAGGAAAACGCGCCAGCCGCGCGCCCCCAGCTGGCGGCAGACCTCGAGCCCAATGCCGCGATTGGCGCCCGTGACCAGCGCGACGCGACGGGGGAATTCGCTGGTCATCGCCCTTTGGCGCGTTCGGCGGCGATGGCGACGAGGCCGCGGTCGCCGAATTCCTGCGTCAGGACGAAGGTCATGGCCGTGACCTTCCAGCGTCCGTCGCGCTTTTCCAACGTCCAGCGATAGACGCCGACCGGCCGCCAAATTGCGTCGCCGAGCCAGTGGCGGCCGTCGACCAGCGCGGTCGCCTCGGCCGCGTCGCCGTCGACCCGCGCCTCGAAGTCGCGAAGCTCAAGGCGGGTCGCGTCGAAGCCGGCCACGAGGCCGCGCCAGGCGTCCATCTAGGCTGCTGGGGTCGTCCGCTGCGGCTCTCCGCCCCACAGGCTCGTGTAGTCGATCACGATCTCGGGGGCGAAGGCGGCTTCCGCGAGCTCATAGCAGCCGAGGTCGACCGCCAGCGGGATCGACGACACGACTGCGATGACCTTGGCGCATTCGGGGTCCCCGGCGGGGGAAACGGCGTCCGACATCGCGCGCTCCAAGTTACGCCGAAAGGATGACGGCGAAACGTCGGGAAGGCAAGCGGACCGCGGCGATTCACGCGTCCGCGAACGCCGGACAGGCGCCGGCGCAGCCGCACCCGCCCATCATGTCGCAGGCGCCCGCCGTCGCCGGGGCGGATTCGCCGCCCTTGTTGGGGACGGCGATCAGGGAAAGCTGCTGCTCGAGGTCGGCGCTCGCACAAGCCTCGCATGCCGGCGTCTCGCCCGACATGACGAGGGTGGAAAATTCCTTGCCGCAATCGCGGCAGCGATAGGCGTAGATCGGCATCTATTCGTTCCGAAGATTAGGGTGCGGATCCCTTTGCGGGATGCTGTCGCGTTGCGCAAGTGGGGTGTGATCTTACCGAAACGGCGATCGCGCCTCTCGACATCCACATCCAGAACGCACGGGCCGCCGACAGGGGGAGCAACTGGCTGCCCTGTCGCAGTGTCACGTGTCAAACGTTCAGGAGCACCAGATATGCAGAAACGAAACAGAACAGCGCGAGAGCGAAAGTCGTGATCACAAGCGGCCATTGGCGACCCCACTCTGCCTTGTCATGAAGCAGTCGTCGGCTGAGGATTTGGTAGTGCACGAGCTCGGCCCAGAAATAGCCGACCAGAAATATCAGGGCCGCGACCAGCCCCGCGACAACCAAACCTGGGCTAATAATCGAGAGGGTTGGCCTTACTAGGCCAAATAGCGGAAGAAGAAATCCGAAGACAAGCGACAAAATGGTTGAACATATTATTAGCATAAATGAACTGGTGAAGTGACTTAGGCCAATGTAGACGTCTCTTGCTTCCCCCCTTTCTATTGAAACCTGTCTGTAATAATTCGATTCGCGCTGAATCCTGAAAGACAGAAATGTCCCCGAGAATCCGGCCAGGATCGCTCCCGCTGTGGTGACCGAGCTGTAAAATTCTCGCAGCGCATGTTGATCCATGTCCTCGCCTCCTGTCGGCGCTCATGAAGCGGCGCCTTCCGCCGGGCCACCGCGGCCGAGCCGCCCCGGCGACGAGCTTTGCGCGCTCCGCGGTGACGGCGCAAGGAGCGCCGTCACCCTGTCGAGCACGGCCTTCGGTGCCGTGTCGGGGTCGCCGGCGTCGAAGGGAGGCGCGGGCGCGTATTCCATGAAAAGCTGGACCGACTCGGCGGCCGCTTGGCCGGCGAGTTCGGCGAGCAGAGCGAGGCCGAAGTCGATCCCGGCCGTCACCCCGCCGCCGGTCATCAGTTTGCCGTCGCGCACGTATCGGTCACGAACGGGAACGGCGCCGAGCGTGGCGAGAAATTGCCGAGAAGCCCAATGCGTCGTCGCCCGCTTGCCGACGAGAAGCCCTGCGGCGCCGAGAACGAGCGCACCGGTGCAGACCGACGTCACGAAACGCGCGCTCTCCGCCTGCTTGCGCAAGAAGTCGAGCGTGTCGCTGTCGGCGAGCAGCGGGTTGATCCCCGGCCCCGCCCGGAACGCAGATCACGCCGAGCTGCGGACAGGTTTCGAAGGTCGCGTCGGGCCTGAGGACGAGGCCGGTCGAGGACGCGACCGGGTCGAGCGTCTTCCCGACGAGACGAACGCGCGCCTTCGGCCACGATGCGAGGACCTCGTACGGGCCCGTAAGATCGAGTTGCTGAACCTTTGGAAAGACCAGAAAGCCAGCTTCGATCCGGTCCTCGTCGGTCATGGCGCGTCTCCTTAAGCGTCGGAAGACCCGATTAAGCCGGCCCCGGGCGCGTCCGTCAACGCGACCGACCCGCGTCGTCCCTCACCACGATTTCCGTCCGCTTCGCGCCGATCGCGGCGGCGAGCCAGCGCAGCCGGTCGACGACGACCTCGCTGTCGGGCGCGCGCGCCGCAGGCGACACTTCGAGCCGCACACAATCCGGATCGAGCCGCAGCCGGGCGCTCGCGAGCACCGCGGGGACCACGCCGGAGAACCGGTAGGCGAGCTGGATCACGCGCCCGAGAATCTGGGCGCGGCGTTGCAACGCGGGGGTTATGAGATCGATCGCCGGCGTGAGCCACGGCGCGTCCGCGCGGCCGGCGTAGCGAGCGTGGACGGCGGCCGCGACGAACACGCGCTCGGCGTGATCGACGCCGATAAAGGGAAATTGCAGGAGCCGCCGGAAACTCTCTTCGGCCCGCAGGTCCACCGCGTCGCGCCAGGCGATGTCGGAGAGGGCGCAGACGGCGACCCGGAGGCGCGTGTCATGGGGCTTCTCGTTAGGGAAGAGGTCGGCGGTCCAGGCCGCGAGCTCGGGCGCGAACGCCGGCACACGTGCATGCGGCAGGCCGATGAGCTGCGCGCCCTCGACGAGCGGATCGAGATAGCGCTCGGCCTCGTCGAGCTGCGAGTAGAGGAGGCCCTCGCGCAGGCCCAGCGCCGAGAAGATCACCTTGTCCGGCGCGAGCCGCTTCAGCACCCGGTCGAGCGCAAGCGCGGCCGAGGGAAGCGTTCGCGCGCGCCGGGTCGAGACGCCGGGCATGCCGAGAAGCTTCGCCGGGGCCATGCGCGCGATCGTCTTGGCGAAGGCGCGGATGACCGGCGTTTCCACCGCATAGCCGTGCACCGCCTTCACCGGCGCGCCGACCGCCTCGATATGCGCCTTGGCGAGCGCGCGCCAGCCGCCGCCGACGGGATAGAACGTCGGCCGCGCGAACGAGGCCTTGAGCCCGGTGCGTAACAGGTCGTCCACGCGCCGCTTGGCGACCTCGTAGCCCTCGGCGAGCAAGGCCTCCACCGGCAGCGCGCCGAGCGGCAGACTCGTCCAGGCGTCGCCGACGCGGTCGTCGATCGCCTCCGCCACCTCCAGACTGCCGCCGCCCATGTCGCCGACCGCGCCCACCGGGCGGAAGAAGCCGGAAATGACTCCGAGCGCGGCATAGCGCGCCTCCTCGGCCCCCGACAGGATTCGCACCGTCAGCCCGGCTTCGGCAGCGATGGCGGCGACGAGGTCCTTGCCGTTGGTCGCGCGGCGGATCGCCTCGGTCGCCGTCACGTCGAGCTTCGCCACGCCCATGGCCTCGGCGTTGGCGCGGAAGCGCCGCGCCGCCTCGACAGTCCGGCGGAAGCCGTCCGCGGCGATGACGCCGGTCTCGGGCAGCCCCTCAGCGAGACGGGCGAGCGACTTTTCGTTGAAGCGCGGCAAAGGCGCGCGGCCGAGTTGGTCGTAGACCAAGAGCCGCACGGAGTTCGAGCCGATGTCGATGATGCCGTAATGCGGCCGATCGCCCCGCATCACGCGCGCGGGATCGAGTTCCAGCGGCCGATGCGGCTCTTTTTGCCGAGTCATCGCAGTTCCTCCAGCTCGCGCGCGATCTAGCCCATGACGAGGTCTCTTGGCCAGACGCGCCTGCGGCGCCCGTTGACAATCGTCCCGAGCGCCGCGATGCAGACGGCCGCATGCCCGAGGACGACCGACTTGACGCCTGAAGAGTTCCGCCGTCACGGCCACCAGTTGATCGACTGGCTGGCCGATTACCAAGAGCGCCTGTCTGAGAGGCCGGTCATGGCGCGGACCAAACCCGGCGAGATCCGCGACGCCATCCCGGCCGCGCCGCCGATCGAGCCGGAGGACTTCGACGCGGTGATCGCCGATCTCGATCGGCTGATCGTTCCGGGGCTGTCGCTCTGGCAGCACCCGCGCTTCTTCGGTTATTTTCCCGCCAACGCGCTGCCTGCCGGCGTGCTCGGCGATCTCGTCAGCACGGGCCTCGGGGTGCTGGGGCTCTCCTGGCAGTCGAGTCCCGCGATCACGGAAGTCGAGGAAGTCGTCACGGACTGGCTGCGACAGATGCTCGGCCTCACTTCGGCGTTCAGCGGCGTGATCCAGGACACCGCCTCGACGAGCACGCTGGTGGCGCTCATCTCAGCGCGCGAGCGCTCGACCGGCTTTGCCCTCGCGCGCGGAGGGCTGCAAGGCGAGAGCCGCAGGCTCCGCGTTTACGTGTCGGCGCATGCGCACAGCTCGGTCGATAAGGGCGCGCTGCTGGCCGGATTCGGCCGCGACAACATCCGCCTCGTCCCTCATGACGCCGAGTTCGCCATGCGCGCGGACGCGCTTGCCGACATGGTCGCGGAAGACCTCGCGAGGGGCGACCTGCCCTCGGCCGTCGTCGCCACCGTGGGCACAACCGCGACGACCGCGCTCGACCCGGTCGGCGCCATTGCGGACATCGCGCGGCGGCATGGCCTCTGGCTGCACGTCGACGCGGCGATGGCGGGCAGCGCGATGATCCTGCCGGAATGCCGCTGGATGTGGGAGGGGATCGAAGGCGCCGACAGCCTGGTGGTCAACACGCACAAGTGGCTCGGCGCGCCGTTCGACTGCTCGCTCTACTACGTCCGCGACCCGGACCACCTCATGCGCGTCATGTCGACCAACCCGAGCTATCTGCGATCCTCGGCGGACGGGCAGGTCAAGAATTTTCGCGATTGGGGCATTCCCCTCGGGCGGCGCTTCCGGGCGCTCAAACTGTGGTTCGTGATCCGCGAGCAGGGCGTCGCCGGGCTGCAGAAGCGGTTGAGGCGCGACCTGGCCAACGCCCGGCGTCTCGCCGAGGAGGTCGGCGCCACGCCGGGATGGCGCGTCGTCACGCCCGTCCGTCTGCAAACGGTCTGCGTACGCCACGAACCGCTCGGGCCGGACGGCGCCGTCCTCGAGGGCGAGGCCCTGGATGCGCATACGAACGGCTGGGTCGAAGCCGTGAACCGATCGGGCGCAGCCTATCTGACGCCGGCCGTCGTCGACGGACGGTGGATCGCGCGGGTGTCGATCGGCGCCCTTCCGACCGAGGCTGAAGACGTTTCCGCCGTCTGGGCCGCCATGCGGGCCGCCGCGGAGCAAGGCGCCGCGCCGACGCCGCAGCGATAGCGCGTCGCCTTCGCTCAGTGCGGTTGCGCGTCCATGAGATGCGCCCGGAAGAAGGCGAGCACGTCAGCGTTGAATTGCTGATGGAACGCCGCGCGGTCGAAGCCGGGTGCGTCGGCGCAAATCTCTGGCGCCGACTTCGCCAGGTCCTCGGGACAAGGGGCGAGGAAGGCGAAATGCTGGGAATTCGGCACGCTGTGAAATTCGGGCTTCGCCGGCAGCCAGCTGGCGATTGCTGCGACGTTTTCCGGCGAAACCCCGTCGCCGCCGTGCTCGGAAGCCCAGAGCTGCACGGGCGCGCGCACGTCGCTAAAGCTGTCCGCGGCGAGAAGGCCGCCGAACGGATCGGCGATTACGGCCGCCTTGATGCGCGGATCGTGGACAAGCTTCGGAAGCGGCGCGTTGCGAACCTCGTCGCAGTCCGGCCTGCCGACGCCTTCGCAGAGCGTCCGCAGTTTGCTTGAACTCAGCGTCGCTCCGATGGCAACGAGGCCGGTATACCCGCCGCGCGAGAACCCGAAAATTCCGACGCGCCCGGCGTCGATCTTCGCCGCGTCGGGCCACGCGCCGAGCATGAAGTCGACGACCCGTTTGACGTCGGTCGGCCGCTCGACGAAGACTCCGAAATCGTCGGTACGCCCCTTGTCCGTCGCGTTGTCGCCGGGATGATTGACGGCGACGACGACGAATCCGGCGTTCGCCAGCGCCTCCGCCGTGTCCCGGTGGCCGAGGTAGCTGCCGGTCCTGCCGTGCGAAATGACGACAAGCGGCAGCTTCTCACCCGTGACCGGACAGTCCTTCGTCACGGACAGAACGAAAGGACCAAGCTTCAGGTCGCTTGTCGGCTCTGCGCACGGATACCAGACCGCTCCTTTCAGCAGCGGCAGCACACCGCTGGCCGGAACCTCGATGCGCTGGAACCCGGCCGCATGCGCGAGCGAGGCGGCGAGGCCAACGATAGCGGCCAGAGCAAAGCGGATGCGAATCATTGAGGTCGTCCTGACGGGCGCGGCAGCTTCCAAGGAGAATGCGCGGAGGAAGCCAAGTTTACCACGATCCCCGCCTCGCGCGCGCCTGGCGTGGCGAGCCGCAAGGACGCCGCGTGACAACGCCTCCCCCCTGCCCCATCATCGCTTCCAAACAACAGGGAGGCCGACGCCGTCATGACTCGCCGGCTCAAATTCTACGGCTGGGGTTTCGAGGGCGATGGACTCTCGGAGCCCGAGCGTGACCATCTCTTCCGTTTCGTCGCCGAAAAGCTCGGCGCCGGGCCGCGCCCGTCCGGGCCGCCGCCGCAGGAGAGCGAGATCGTGCTGCGAGCCCCGCGCGTCGCCCCGCCGGCCGCCCTCGCCGGGGTCCTGACCGCCGAGCCCTACGAGCGGCTGCTTCACACCTATGGTAAGTCGTTTCCGGAAACCGTCCGCGCCTTCGCGCGCGACTTCGCCAACGCGCCCGACCTCGTCGCCGTCCCCGCCAACGAAAGCGAGATCGCCGCGGTGCTCGACTGGGCGAGCAGCGCGAAGGTCGCCGTCATTCCGTTCGGCGGCGGTTCGTCCGTGGTCGGGGGGGTCGAGCCCGCGGTCGGCGATTCGTACTCGGGGGCGGTGAGCCTCGACCTGCGTGCGCTGAACCGCGTGATCGAGGTCGATCCGGCGAGCCGCGCCGCGCGCATCCAGGCGGGAATTAGGGGCCCTGCGATCGAGGCGGCGCTAAAGCCGCACGGCTTCGCCATCCGCCACTATCCGCAGAGTTTCGAGCATTCGACGCTCGGGGGCTGGATCGCTACACGCTCCGGCGGCCATTTCGCCACGCTCACCACCCACATCGACGATTTCGTCGAAAGCCTGCGCACGGTGACGCCGGCTGGAATCCTGGAGTCGCGCCGCCTGCCGGGCTCGGGCGCCGGTCCGAGCCCCGATCGGTTGATGATGGGCTCGGAGGGGTCTCTCGGGGTGATTGTCGAAGCCTGGATGCGGCTGCAGGGCCGTCCGCGCTTCCGCGCCGACGCGGTGTTCGGCTTCCCCGACCTGTTCGCCGCGGCGCGGGCGGTGCGAGCGGTGGCCCAGGCTGGGCTCTATCCGTCGAACCTGCGCGTCATCGACAACGACGAGGCCGGCACTTATGCGGTCAACGCCTACGAGGAGAGCCTGCTCGTCCTCGCCTTCGAGTCGTCCGACCATCCGGTCGGCCCCTGGATGGCGCGCGCCGCCGAGCTTGTGTCCGACCACGGCGGTCGCCGGCACGACGCCGAGGACGCCGGGCAGCGCTGGCGCATGGCCTTCATTCGCATGCCCTACGCGCGCGAACTGACCGTGCCGATGGGGGTGATCAACGACACGTTCGAGAGCGCCGTCACCTGGGACCGGTTGGAGGCTTTTCACACCGTCGTTCGCGCCGCGACCGAGGCCGCGTTGACAGAGGCGACCGGAAACGCGGGCGTCGTCTCGACCCGCTTCACCCACGTCTATCCCGATGGCCCGGCGCTCTATTACACATTCAGCGCGCCCGGCGATCCGGCCAGGCTCATCGAGCAATGGCGCCACATCAAGGCCAGCGCCTCCGACGCGCTGATCGCCGCGGGCGGCACGATCACCCACCATCACGCCGTCGGACGCGACCACATGCCCTGGTATCGCGAGCAGCGCCCCGCCCTGTTCGGCGCCGCGCTCGCGGCGGCGAAGCGCGCGCTCGACCCGGCGGGGGTGATGAACCCGGGGGTGCTCGTCCCGTGATGGCCGTCCGGGCCCGACCGGCCGGCCTTTCACCGCGCCCGGTTCGCGAGGATCAACGGCGCAGGACCCGGCGCCTCCATCGTCCGCACGTTTTCGAAGCCCGCCTCTTTCAGCCATGCGGCGATTTCCGGGAAGCTGTAGGTGTCGCCTTCTTCGGTATTCACCAGCATGTTAACCGCAAAGATCAGTGAGCCGGTTTTCGGCGGCGCGCGCCTCGTCCACCAGGAATTCCGCAATCGCGATCGCGCCGCCGGGCGCGAGCGCCTGGTGCACCTTCGCCAGCAGCGCGCGACTCCGGCTTTCGCCGACGCTGTGCAGAATGTGCCCCAGCACGGCGACCTGATGGTCGCCGCCGAGATCGATCTCGAACACGTCTCCCGCCCGCGTCTCCACTTGGTCGCCGACGCCGAAGCGCCTGGCGACGCTCAGCGTCACGTCGAGCACCTGAGGCCAGTCGACCGCCGTGACCCGCACGCGCGGCGACCTTTCAGCGAGCGCGACGCCCCAGACGCCCGAACCGGCCGCGACGTCCAATACGCGCATCGGCGCCTCCCCGCCTCGGCAACGAGGGCGTCGGCCAGCGCCTGCGCGGCGGGATAGCTGAGAGGCAAAAGGTCTTCCACGAACTCCTGGAAGTGCGCCGCCCGGCCCGCGTCGCTGTCGGCATAGGGAGCGGGCCGCCAGGTCCCGACGATCTCGTTCAGCGCCAACCATCGCGGCATCAACTGGGCGGTGGCGTGTCTGAAGCTTCCGCCCAGAAACGACGGGCGCGTGCTGATCAGGAAATGCGCGCTTTCCGGGGTGAGCGAATATCGGCCCTCGGCGTCCTTGCGCAAGAGTTCGACGCTGGTCAGCGCGTTGAGCACGGCCCGCGCGCCACGCTCCGAGATCGCAGCCTCGGAGGCGAGCGCGGCGGCGGTCCTGGGGCCTTTGTCCAGGGCGTCGAACAGCCGGCGCCGAATGGCCGCATCGATGATCAGCGGAACCGCGAAGCCCCACGCGAACTGCAACAGGCGGGTTGGCGAGACGGAAGGCTTTGTCTGCATGGTCAGGGCTTCCTTTGGACTTGAGCGCCGAGTTGCGGCGATCGGGATATCATGCGGCGACACGATCAACCCGAATTCGCGCTCGGGTGAACGCCATTCACCGGAAGAGACTGCGCCCAGGCCAAGTGCGGTCTCGACTCGCCCTGGCCGTGCGCGCCGGGGTTCCTCCCAAAGTACCGTTGCCCCTTCGACATAGTTCTGAGGATATATCGTCAACGCCGCTTGGCCGACGGTCCGCCCTTGCGGGCCGGGCCAGCAGCGCGTTCAACGGAGGAAACACCATGTATCAGGCGGCGCTCGACAAGGTTGCGGCGAAAGGGCTCATCCGCGACAAGTACGACAATTTCATCGGCGGCAAGTGGGTCGCCCCGGTCGAGGGGCGCTATTTCGACAACCCCAGCCCGATTACCGGCCAGCGGCTGTGCTCGATTCCGCGTTCCTCTGCCGCCGACGTCGAGCTCGCGCTCGACGCCGCCCACGCCGCCAAGGACGGCTGGGCCAAAACCTCGGTCGCGGAGCGTTCCCTGATCCTGCTCAAGATCGCCGACCGCATGGAGCAGAACCTCGACCTTCTGGCGCTGGTCGAGACGCTCGATAATGGCAAGCCGATCCGCGAGACGACCCACGCCGACCTGCCGCTCTGCGTCGATCACTGGCGCTATTTCGCCGGCGCGCTTCGCGCCCAGGAGGGCACGCTGAGCGAGATCGATCACGATACGGTCGCCTATCACTACCACGAGCCGCTCGGCGTCGTCGGCCAGATCATCCCCTGGAACTTCCCCCTCCTGATGGCGGTGTGGAAGCTCGCCCCTGCGATCGCCGCCGGAAATTGCGTCGTTCTCAAGCCGGCGGAACAGACGCCGCTCGCCATCCTCGCGCTGATGGAACTGATCGGCGATGTGCTGCCCGCCGGCGTCATCAACGTCGTCAACGGGTTCGGCCTTGAGGCCGGCAAGCCGCTCGCCCAGAGCAAGCGCATCTCGAAGATCGCCTTCACCGGCGAGACGACGACGGGGCGGCTGATCATGCAGTACGCCTCCGAGAACATCATCCCGGTGACACTGGAGCTTGGCGGCAAGTCGCCCAACATCTTCTTCGCCGACGTGATGGAGGAAGACGACGAGTTCTTCGACAAGGCGCTCGAAGGCTTCGCCATGTTCGCGCTCAACCAGGGCGAGGTGTGCACCTGCCCGAGCCGCGTGCTCATCCAGGAGTCGATCTACGACAAGTTCATGGAGCGCGCGGTCGAGCGCGTGAAGAAGGTCAAGCAGGGCCATCCGCTCGACCCGACCACGATGATCGGCGCCCAGGCCTCCTCCGACCAGATGGAAAAAATCCTCTCTTACATCGACATCGGCAAGGCCGAAGGCGCCAAATGCCTGACCGGCGGCCGGCGCGCGCATCTCGAGGGCGAACTCGCGGGCGGCTACTACGTCGAGCCGACCGTGTTCGCCGGCAACAACAAGATGCGCATCTTCCAGGAGGAAATCTTTGGGCCGGTCGTGTCGGTGACCAAGTTCAAGGACGAAGCCGAAGCGCTCGCCATCGCCAACGACACCCTCTACGGGCTCGGCGCCGGCGTATGGTCCCGCTCCGGATTGTGCTACTATCGCATGGGTCGCGGTATCCACGCCGGCCGCGTCTGGATCAACTGCTATCACGCCTATCCCGCACACGCGGCGTTCGGCGGCTACAAGCAGTCGGGCATCGGGCGCGAGACCCACAAGATGATGCTCGACCACTACCAGCAGACCAAGAACCTGTTGATCAGCTATTCGACGAAGGCCTTGGGCTTCTTTTGAGCCCTCGCACCCTGTAGCCGCTCGATAAGCGCGGCGGCGCGGTCAACGACCGCGCCTACGGGCCGCCGGGCGGAGGTTCGCCTCCGCCCGACTAAATTCCTAAGCCGGGAGGCGACGCCATGATCGAACGCGTGCTCATCACCGACGCTGCGGCGGCCATGGTGGAGAAGCTCAAGGGCCAGCATGGTGCCTTGATGTTCCATCAGTCCGGCGGCTGCTGCGACGGGTCGGCGCCGATGTGCTATCCGGCCGGCGAGTTCAGGGTCGGCGGCCAGGACGTGCGGCTCGGCGAGATCGCCGGCTGCGAATTCTATATCGGCGCCGCACAGTTCGAATACTGGCGCCACACGCAGCTCATCATCGACGTCGTGCCCGGGCGCGGCGCCGGATTCTCGGTGGAGGCGCCCGAGGGCGTCCGTTTCCTGACCCGCAGCCGCGTCTTCACCGACGAGGAAGCGACCGATCTCGCCGCAGCCGGCGAGCCGCCGCGCGGGGGCTGAATTTCGGACCCCGGGCGCGATGTCCGCCGCCTCTTCAAGGACCGGGATGCGGTCTGCTGTTGCTGTTGGTCCCGTGGACCCTGTGGGCGACGCGCAGCGGCGTCCACAAGTCCGCAGGCGCGGAGCCGTCGGCACAAAGCCTAGACCTTCCCCTCGCGCCGCATCAGCCTGAGGACGGCGTTCAGCGTCGCCTTGAGCGAGGCCATCACGATGTTCGGGTCGATGCCGACGCCGTGCAGCGGACCGTCGTCCCCGTCGTGGATCTCGACATAGCTCGCGGCGGTGGCGTTCGCCCCGCGGCCGACCGCATGCTCGGAATAGTCGATGAACGAAAACTCCACCCTGAACGCCTTTTTCAGCGCGTCGACGAAGGCGTCGATCGGGCCGTTGCCTTCGCCCTCGATGGTCAGGGTTGTTCCGTCCGCCTTGCGCAGCGTGGCGACAAGCTCGCGGTTGTCGGGGCTGGTCGGAACCGTCTGCTGCTTGACGAGCGTCATGGGCGCGTCGTCGAGCAGGAAGGATTTTCGGAACAGCGCCCACAACTCGGGCGAGGTCAGCTCCTTGCCTTCGGAATCCATCAGCTCCTGGGCGATCTTGGAGAACTCGACCTGGAGCGTGCGCGGCAGATCGAGCCCGTAGTCAGCCTTCAAGATGTAGGCCATGCCGCCCTTGCCGGACTGGCTGTTGATGCGGATGACGGCCTCGTAGTCGCGGCCGACGTCCTTCGGATCGATCGGCAGATAGGGCACGAGGAACAGCGGGTCGTTGCGCTTGGCTTGCGCCTCGAAACCCTTCTTGATCGCGTCCTGATGGGAGCCCGAGAAGGCGGTGTAGACGAGCTCGCCCACGTACGGGTGGCGCTGGTGCACCGGCAGCTGGTTGCAGTATTCCGCGATCTCCTTGACCCGGTTCACGTCGTGCAGGTCGAGTTTCGGGTCGACCCCTTGCGTGAACAGGTTCAGCGCCATGGTCACGATGTCGACGTTGCCGGTGCGCTCGCCGTTGCCAAAAAGGGTTCCCTCGACACGGTCGGCGCCCGCCATCAGCGCGAGTTCCGCCGCGGCCACCGCCGTGCCGCGGTCGTTGTGCGGATGAACGGAGAGAAGCACACTTTCGCGGTCGGAAATGCGGCGGCCGAACCACTCGAACTGGTCGGCGTACGTGTTCGGCGTCGCCATCTCGACGGTCGCCGGCAGGTTGAGGATCAGCTTGTTCTCACGCGTCGGCCGAATGACGTCCTTGACCGCCTCGCAGATCTCGAGCGCGAATTCCAGCTCGGTGCCCGTAAAGCTCTCGGGCGAATACTCGAATTGGAACTCGGTGTCCGGATAGGCCTTGGCGAGTTCCTTGACCTGCCGGGCGGCGGCGACGGCGATCTCGGTCACGCCCTTCCTGTCGGTGCGGAACACGACCTCGCGCTGCAGGGTCGAGGTCGAATTGTAGAAGTGGACGATGACCTTCTTCGCCCCCTTGACCGCCTCGAAGGTGCGGTCGATGAGCTCGGGCCGGCACTGGGTCAGCACCTGGATCGCGACGCCGTCGGGGATCGCGCCGCTCTCGATGATCGAGCGGACGAAATCGAAGTCGGTCTGCGAGGCCGACGGAAAGGCGACCTCGACCTCCTTGAATCCCATGTCGGTGAGCAGGCGGAACATGCGGTTCTTGCGCTCGACGCCCATCGGCTCGATCAGCGCCTGGTTGCCGTCGCGAAGGTCGACCGAGCACCAGATCGGCGCCTTGTCGATGACGCGCGAGGGCCACTGGCGATCCGGCAAGACGATCGGCTGGTAGGCGCGGTATTTGGAAACGTTCATGGCGGTCATGACGACGACCCCTGGAAGATTAGCGGCGGCCCGGCGAAAACGCCGGCCGCAATTGACCCGTTGAGATTGAGAATTTCGAAGCGATAAAGCGCGTCCCGGCGCTGTCAGAGCGCCGGGCGAATAAGTCGCAGGGTCGTCGGCTGCGTTCGCATGGGCCGCTATCAATCAGACGCGGGCAAAAAAATCAACCGCTTTTCTGGGAAGACGCCCAATTCGTGCGCTCGTCGCAGCCGCGACCCCACATCGTTCCCTCCCCGATGGCGGCGCGGTCGGCGCCTCAATCTTGGCCCCGCTTCATTTTGCACAGATCAGGAACGGAAGCAATTTCGCGGATGGCGGCGGTCATTGTCCGGTCTTCCCGAATTGAGCCGCATCAATTCGCGCTTCATTCGACTCGCTATACCCGGCGCAAGACCTTGACCCGACATCGGCGGTTTGATGCAATCGCGCGTAGCTGACATGTCAGCTTTTCCGACCGGTCCGAAAGGTCCGAGCCAGGAGCGTCTTGTCGAACAGGCCGAGCGCGCAGGCGTCCGCCAGACATCACGAATGAGGGAGGGAAACCGATGGCTCCGCGCAAAAAAATCCTGATGGCGGCGAGCGGGGATCTGCGCCAGAGCGCCAACGAGACCTGCTGGCCCGCGCAAGCCGCGATGGAGAAGCAGGTGACGGAGGCGCTGGCGGCGTTCGACGTCGATGTCGAGCGCGCCCACCCTTACGACCCTGCCCGGAAGCACGGCTTCATCGCCAGCCAGAAGGAGGGCCTCGAGATCTTCTCCAAGATCGACCCGGGGACGCCGATCGTCGTCGCAGAGGCAGTCTGGCAATACACGAACCACGTGCTGCCCGGCCTCCTTAGCCACCGCGCCCCGATCCTGACGGTCGCGAACTGGTCCGGGCAATGGCCCGGCCTCGTCGGCATCCTGAACCTGAACGGCTCGCTCACCAAGGCCGGGGTCCCCTACAGCACGCTGTGGAGCGAGACCTTCGCCGACGACGAGTTCAAGAAGAAGCAGGGCCCGGCCTGCAGACACAGACGAAACAGTTTTACACTCTTACCGGTAAGTGACTAATTCACGTGAAATCATGACCCGGTCATTGAAATCCTACGAGGACGCGGTTGCCTTCCACGGCCACTCCTGCCCCGGCCTTGCGCTCGGCTTCCGTGCGGCAAAGCACGCGCTCTTGGCCCTTCATGCAGAGCGATCCGAAGACGAGGATCTGGTCGCCATTGTCGAGAACGATGCCTGCGGGGTCGATGCCGTCCAGGCTATCGCCGGCTGTTCGGTGGGGAAGGGAAACCTGATCCTCCGCGATCTGGGCAAACATGCGTACACATTCATGAACCGTAAAACCGGGTCCGCCATCCGTCTCGTCCAGCGCCCCGAGCCCCTCACAGAAAGGATAGATCCGGCTGCATCGGCGCTGCGCGGGAAGGTAATGACCGGGAAAGCCACACCGGCCGAAATAAAGGAATTCCATGAGCGGCAGGCAGGCGTGATCGAAAAGATCCTTACGATCCCGATCGGGGAGATCTATATCGAGAAAGAGGCGCGATCCGATATCCCGGAGCGTGCACGGATCTTTCGGTCGGTGGCATGCACTTCCTGTGGCGAGATGGTGGCCGAGCACCGGGCCCGGATAAAAAACGGAAAAATTGTCTGCATTCCCTGCTCCGGCGAGTACAGCCGGGGCTGGTAACCTTGTTCCGGGGGATTTATCTGATTGTCGGATCCAGTACCCGGTAGTACGGTAACTTCTGATGAATGCAATTGATGGTATACAGGGTCTGGTCGCAGGATATCTTGCTTCCCCGAAGGGGCAGGAGGCCATACGTTCATTCCTCTCTTCCCCCGATGGAAAGGAGGTCATCGATGCGTACCTCGCGACCCCCCAGGGCCAGCAGATGGCCCGGCTCCTCCTGATGCGGGCGCTGGATGGCCTTTCCATTCCCGAGGAGGTCAAGGTCGTGATCCGTAATGCCCTTGCTGAGCCCGGGCGCCTCGGTGCCTGATCCCCGGGCCCTCTTTTTCCGGCCGCGAACCTGACCGGTGTTATGATGAGCTGATCGGTATCTTTTCGGGCCGTCCATGGACGTATTCTACGAACGGC
>NZ_JBKQOT010000792.1:0-2566 GCF_052145395.1 Roseiarcus sp. | reverse complement strand
AAACCCCATCCGCAGGCGCCCGACCTCGCGCCCGACGACCATGGGCTGATCTACCTGCCTAGGGAGGCCTTCGTCGCCGCCTTCGCGCAGAACGCCGCCCCGGAAGAACTGGCGGTGCTCGCGGCGGTCCAGCGCCCGATCTCGCCCGCCTGCATTACCGTGCCAGTGCCGCGGCCTCTCTGGAAGAACCGGCCGGCCTGGTTCCTGGTGGCCGAGCAGGACCGCATGATCGCGCCGGACAATCAACGCTTCATGGCCGAGCGCATGCACGCGAAGGTGCGCTCCCATGCCGTCGATCACGCGCCGATCGTCACAGCGCCCGCCGTCGTTTTGCAGGTGATCCGCGAAGCCGTCTCGGCGGTCCAGGCGGAGAACGCCGCTTAAGCTTCAAGGGATCGAGACAGTTTCGCCAGCAGCTCTCACAAGGATCGAGAGGAGGTGCGCCATGACCGCCGTCAAGTACCGTTCCGTCGACGTGGATGGCTTCAAGGTCTTCTATCGCGAAGCCGGCGCCCCCGGCGCCCGGAAGCTCCTGCTTCTCCACGGCTTTCCGAGCGCCGGTCACATGTTTCGGGATTTGATTCCACTTCTCATCGATCGCTTCCACGTCGTCGCCCCTGACCTCCCGGGCTTCGGCAACTCGGACATGCCGGGCCGCGGGCATAGCTTCGATCGGATCGCAGCTACGATCGACCGCTTCTCCGAAATCATTGGATTCGATCGCTACGCCGTCTACGTTTTCGACTACGGGGCGCCGACCGGCTTCCGGCTCGCGGTGAAGCATCCGGACCGGATCACCGCGATCATCTCGCAGAACGGCAACGCCTACGAGGAGGGCTTAAGCGACGGCTGGAACCCGATCAGAGCCTATTGGCAGGATCCGTCCGAGACGAACCGTGAGGCGCTGCGCGCGTTCCTCAAGCCCGAGACCACGATCTGGCAATACACGCACGGCGTCCCGGACCCGACGATGGTTTCGCCGGACGGATACTCGCTCGACAATTTCTATCTCACGCGAACCGGGGCTGCGGACGTGCAGCTAGACCTGTTCGGCGACTATAAGAGCAACGTCACGCTCTACCCGGCCTTCCAGACCTATTTCCGGACCCACAGGCCGCCGTTCCTCGCGGTCTGGGGAAAGAACGACCCCTTCTTCCTGCCAGCCGGCGCGGAGGCGTTCAAGCGGGACATCCCGAATGCAGTCGTCCGCTTCTTGGACACCGGCCATTTCGCGTTGGAAACCCATGCCGCGGAGATCGCGGCCGCGATCCGGGACTTCCTTGCCCGCTGAGGCCCGAATTGAACGAGCGGCGTGCGCCGCATCAACAAGCAAACAGCCTCGGGCGCGATCGCCGCTCAGACGACGATGGCCCGTCCTCTCAAGTCAAAGAGAACTCATGTGTCAAAGTCGGTCGCCATCATCACGGGAGCGAGCCAAGGCATCGGGCGGGCCGCCGCCGTCCGTCTCGCGCGCGATTTTTCGGCGCTGGTTCTAGTCGCGCGGAACCGCGCCAATCTGGAAGAGACCGCAGAGAAGGTCGGGGCGGTCGGCGCGGAGGCACTGATCATCGACGCCGACATGGCGCGGCCCGAGGCTGCAAAGACGGTCGTCGACCGGGCGCTCGCGGCCTTCGACCGCATCGACGCTCTGCTCAACATCGCAGGCGCCGTGCCGCAGATCGACCTGTTTGAGATGACCGACGCGCAGTGGGATGATGGCCTGGGGCTGAAACTGCACGGCGCACGGCGGCTGACGATCGCTGCTTGGCCCGCGCTGAAGGCCGCAAGAGGTTCGGTGGTGCTGATGTCGGGTAACTCGGCGCTGTTTCCGAAAGCGCCCTATGCCGCCGTAGGCACGATCAACGCCGCAATCGTCGCCTTGGCCAAGGCGTTTTCCGATCGCGGCATTGCCGACGGCGTGCAGGTCAACAGCGTCCTGCCCGGCCCGGTGATGACCGGTCGGCGCCGTTCCTACCTTCAGCATTGGGCGCCGTTGCACGGCATGACCGTGGAAGAGGCGACGGAGAATTTCCCCAGGGAGGCCGGAATCGCACGCTATGGACAGCCGGAAGAGATCGCGGAGTTGATGGCTTTCCTCGTCTCGCCTAGCGCCCGCTGGATGACCGGCTCGACGCTCCGCATGGACGGGGGGGAGGTGAAGTCGATCTGACATAGTTGTCGTCACCGGGAGGAAGCACCGATGCCTCAATCCGAACATTTCGACCTTGTCATCCTCGGCAGCGGCCAAGGCGGAAAACAGCTGGCGTGGAAGCTTGCCAAGTCCGGCAAGACGGTCGCCGTCGTCGAGCGCCGCTGGGTCGGCGGCTCGTGTCCGGCCGTCGCCTGCATGCCCTCCAAGAACGAGCTCTGGAGCGCGCGCGTCTCGCACGTCGTCCGGCACGCCCCCGAGTTCGGGACGCTTGTCGGCGACGTCAGGACCGATATGCGCAAGGTCCTCCGCCGCAAGCAGGACATGGTCGAGCGGGAGATCGCCATTCATCTTCAAGCCTACAAAGAGAGCGGCGCGGAACTCATCATGGGCGTCGGCCGCTTTGTCGGCCCGAAG